>SKSR01000256.1 GCA_007122885.1 Gemmatimonadota bacterium | reverse complement strand
TCCGGGTGCTGGCCGAGGGGACCCAGGACCGGCCCGGCGCGGCCGGTCCGTCGGAGGGGGAGGGGTACATCCTCCACATGCGGGTCTTCCAGGCGCGGATCCTTCGGGGACAGCCGTTGGTGCCCCAGCCGGAAGGAAGTGGCACGCAGTACCGGGAATGCCGCTGGGCGGAGCCCGGGGCCCTCCGGCCCGCCGCCGATCGCGGCTCCCTGTGCACGCGCCTCTATCTGGACAGCCTCGAGTCAGGCCCGGGCGGGACCGGGAGCTAGCTCGAACGGTTCACGGGCCTTCGGCCGGTTCCTCTCCTTGCATGAACGCCTCCAGCGGAGTGGCGGAGGTCAACGTGAGCTGGACTCCGTTGGCCTCGCCCTCCAGCTCCCAGCTTGCCGGCCCCGTGACCCGGTATTCCAACCCTTCGAAGGGCGTCCCCGTGTCCTCCAGGTCGTCGGGAAGGGTTCCCTCGGTCCGTTCGTACGCCTGGATCCGTTGGGCCTGCACGTACATCTGGAATCGGAGGGTGTCCTCCACCGAGGGTCCATCGTCCGTGAAGCTGAGCCAGCCCGGCTGTATGAGCCAGAGGTAGGCGTTGGCCAAGAGGAGGATGGCGAGCGCTCCGTAGAGGAGGTTCGGTGTTCTTTTTCTCCCCTTCCTGGCTTCGCTCCCCTGGGCCTTCTCCTGGGCGCTGGACTGGATCTCGTGGACCAGGTCGCTCACGCTCTCCTGGTCCCGGTCCGCCTGACTCGAGCCTTGGCTTTCGCGATGATCGGTCATTTGAAGAATCCGTCGTCATCGTGACTGCCCCCGTCTACGCACTCGACGAAGGCCACGTCCGTGGTGTACGTGCCGAGCCTATCCGATACAGGTCCATCCGACCAGGGGCTCCTGGCATTCCCAACGGCGGCTCACCGTCAGCCGAAGGCCTCCTCGAAAGCCTGAACCTGCTCCTCCGTACCGATCACGTGCAGGAGCGCCTCCTTCGGGATGACTTGACCGGGATCCGGGTTGGAGACGAACTCTCCATCGGTCTCCAGGGCCACCACGTTCAGCCCGGTCCTGGCTCCCACCTCACTTTCCGACAGCGTCTTTCCTGCAAGGGATTGGGGAACCGGGATCTCCAGGAAATCGACGCCCGTGCCCAGGAGCATGAGCTCCCGGCCGTGGGAAATGGCCAGGACCGATTCCACCCCCAGGTGCGCGTAGCTCAACGCCAGGTCCGCTCCCGCCCGCCGAATCGACTGCATGTTCCGCTCGTGGGTGATCCGGCTCACGATCCGGAGATCCTTACGGAGACCCCGGCAGTAGGCGGCCAGGTAGACGTTGGTGGCGTCGTCGTTCGTCGTGAGGAGCACAGCGGGGGCCTCGTCCAGCCCCGATTTCTCCAGGAGCTCCCGATTGGCCGCGTCGCCCACGAAGACCTGGTCCGCCACGGCCTCGGCCTTTAGAGCGATCTCCGGCTTCCGCTCGATGAGGTGGACCGGGACTTCCCGGTCCTGAAAGGCCCGGGCAGCGGCTCGGCCCACCTTGCCTCCGCCGATCACCACTACCGGGTTCCAGTTCGTGTCGTAAATGTAGAGGAGTTCGTCCAGGGCCTGGATCTGCTCCTCCCTGCCCACCACCAGGGGAAGGGAGAGATCGGTGAGCTGGTAGTCCGGATCCGGGGGAAGAAATTCGGCGCTTTCCCAGATCCCCACGATGTTCACCCCGAAGTTGTCCCGGAGGCTCAGGTCCCGGATCGTCTTTCCTGCGAAGGGGGTGTTGAGGACCGGGAACTCCGCCAGGATCACCCCGTGGAATCGCCCCACCTCGTGGGTCTGGGCGTGGCCCGTGTTTACCCGACTGGCGAGCTGGACGCCGAGCTGGCGTCTCAGTGGGAGGATGTGGTCGCAGCCGGCCAGCTCCAGGATGTCCTGCGAGTCGTCGTCGGAGATGATCGCCGCAGTCGGGACCAGGGGAGCCACTTCCCGGGCCGTGAGGACGATGTTCGCGTTGTCCACGTCCTCATAGTTGGCGAAGACGAGGCGTGCCTCGGCGACCCGGGCCCGTTCGTACGTCTCAACGGCGTCCACCGGACCGGTGACCACGTGGTATCCTCGACTGTCCAAAACGGCGGCCCGCTCCGGGTCCGATTCGAGAAGAACGTAGGGGATCCGCTCCACGTCGAGCTGGCGCATCAATCCGGGGGCGATGGTGTCCTCGCGGCACACGATCACGTGGTCGCGGGTCCCCGACCGGGCCCGGGTGGGGGCGCGCAAGCGGACCTGAGCTTCCAGCCAGGGGGCGTAGAAGTACCGGATGAATATGAAGGGGAGCACCACCAGGAAGAGGACCACGCCCGAGACGAGAACGAAGATGGAGAACGCTCGCCCCAGGCCCGTGACGAAGACGATGTCCCCGTAGCCAAGGGTCGTCATGGTGACGACGGTCCAGTAGAGGCCGGCGAGGAAGCCGTGTTCCTGGCCTTCCACATGGGTCATGAGGACCTGGAAGATCCCGGCGTAGAGGAGGACCACGGCCACCCCGAAGAGCAGGAACCGAAGGAGGACCTGCACGTTCTGCCGCATCCCCTCCTCGCCCAGGACGTAGGCGAGCTGGCTCATGAAGGTTTTCATTCCACCTCCGTTGCGAGTTCGGGGTGTGACAACTTCCTGGATCGAGGGTCGGGAGGGATCGGCATTTCTCCGGGTTCCTACAATACGCCTCGCCATCCTGCGGGAAAGGGGGGAACCTCCTGCCCCGTGGGCCGGATCGTCCCATCTTGCCCTCCGGCGGTGGCTTGGCGGGGCCCGAAGGATTGACCCGGTGACCCCTCCCGCGCAGCTTTGGAAGCACTTTCCGCGGGCCCTTGGCCGGGCTCCATCCACCCGCGAACGAGGGAAGCTTCCATGAGCGCTTCCGATGCTCCCCAGGGTTCCGCCACCGTCCTGGTGGTGGATGACAACCCTGATGCTCGACGGGCTGTGGTCCGAACCCTGGAGGTCCTCGGTCACCGCGTCCTGGAGACGGGCGACCCGGAGACGGCCCGGTCCTGGGTGCTCGACGAGGAGGAGGGAGTGGACCTGATGGTCACCGACGTGGTGATGCCCGGGATGAGCGGGATTCGCCTCGCGCGGGAGCTGGGCGCCCGCCGCCCCGATCTCAGGGTTCTTTTCATATCGGGCTACGCGGACCAGGATGTGCAGGTGGACGACCTTCCCCTGGCCGCCACCGCCTTTCTCGAAAAGCCCATGACGATCAACGAGCTCTCGGCGAAGGTGGCGGGACTGCTCGAAGGCGCCTGACCAGCCCCGGGCCCGGTGGAACTCCCGGACCCTGTTCTCGGTTTCAGGGAAAGGTGTTCCAGGAGGGAACGCTCCGGGTCGTTACCACCGGGAGATGCCCACATGCCCCGCCATCCTTTTCTCACCCTGCTCCTTCTTGGGGGCGTCGCCCTAGCAACGAGCGTTCCTCCGGCCCTTGGCCAAGGGACCCCGGTCTACGGGTCGCCGGATGTTGCCGAACGGACGGATTCCGCGAATCTCCGAACGCTCACCGCGGAGGACTACGAGCGCTGGGAGCGTCTCGAGAACTTCTCACTCTCCCCGGACGGGAGGTGGCTTACCTACCGGGTCCGGAGAGAGTCCGGGGGCAGCACCCTCCACCTGCGGCTTCTCGATTCCGACTCGGTGATCACGGCCTCGCAGGGGTCCGGGACGCGGTTCTCCGAGGACGGCCGCTGGGTCGCTTTCTCCCACGGCCCGTCGCCGGGCGAAAGGCAGCGGTTGGAGGAGGCCGGGGAGTCGACTTTCCGGTCCCTCGGGCTTCTGGACACGGAGACCGGAGAGCGGCTCGACCTGGAGGGTGCGAGTACGTACCGCTTCAGTCCGAACGCGCGCTTCCTGGCGTACAAGTTCCTGAGACGCAGTGGGGGGGATGGCCGGACCGGCACCCTGGTGGTCCGCGATCTACAGGACGGGTCGGAGATGAGCTTCGGCAACGTGACCGAGTTCGACTGGGCGCCGGAGGATGGAGCGATCCTGGCGTTTGTCACCGAATCCGAATCGGGGGCTCCGAACGGAATCAGCCTGTACGATGCGGGAGAGGGCCGGCTCCGTTCCCTGGCGTCGTCGGATCGGGACTACCGGGGTCTGAGCTGGCGGAGCGAAGGCGGGGACCTGGCGGTCTTCGAGCGCTCCCAGGGCTCCGGGAATGACGGGGGACGGTATTCCGTCCGCGTCTGGCGCGGGTTGGGGGGGCCTCTGGGAGACATGACCCCTCCTGGGGAACTGCACCTTTGGGAGGACGGGGGACAGGGCCTTCCCGAGGGGCTGGAGGTGTCGCGGGAGCGTTCCCTCCGGTGGTCGCGAAGCCACGATGCGCTTCTCGTTGGTCTCGAGCCTCGACCCGGGCAGGGAGAGGCGAAGGAGGACAACGGCGAGAATACGGAAGCGGAAGAGGGCGGCTCCGAAGAGGACGTCGAGGATGAGCCTTCCGGAGAGCCCCCGGATCTGGAGATATGGCATTCCCGGGACCTTCGCCCCATCCCGCAGCAGCGGGTGGATGCCCGGTGGGAGGAGAACGCCACGACCCTGGCGGCCTGGCACCTGGACGAGGATCGGCTCGTCCCCCTCGTGGATGAGCCGTCCAGGGAGACGAACCTGATGGCCC
>SKSR01000313.1 GCA_007122885.1 Gemmatimonadota bacterium | reverse complement strand
GATGCTCGCCGGCGCCAAGTACCGCGGGGAGTTCGAAGACCGGATGAAAGCGGTCCTCAAGGAGATCACCGAATCGGAGGGACGATTCGTGGTCTTCATCGACGAGCTCCACACCATCGTGGGCGCAGGAGCCGCCGAAGGAGCGGTGGATGCCGGGAACATGCTCAAGCCCATGTTGGCCCGGGGCGAGCTTCGGCTGGTGGGAGCCACGACCCTGGACGAGTACCGGAAGCACATTGAAAAGGATGCGGCACTGGAGCGCCGCTTCCAGCCGGTCTTCGTGGCTCCTCCTTCGGTGGAGGATGCAGTGGCGATCCTCCGGGGGCTCAAGGAGCGCTACGAGGTGCACCACGGCGTGCGGATCCGGGACGACGCCCTGGTGGCCGCCGCCAAGCTGTCCGACCGGTATATCGGCGGACGGCACCTTCCGGACAAGGCCATCGACCTCATTGACGAGGCGGCGAGCCGCCTGCGGATCGAGATCGACTCTTTGCCACAGGAAATCGACGAGGTGGAGCGTCGGGTCACCCAGCTCGAGATCGAGAAGAAGGCGCTGGCCGGCGATGACGACCGGTCGGCCCGGGAGCGGCTCGAGGCCATTGAAGAGGAGCTGGCCGATCTTCGCGAGGAGAGTTCGGCCATGAAGGCGGAGTGGCAGGCGGAAAAGGACGCCATCGTGCGGGTCCAGGAGATCAAGGAGCGGATCGACGAGCTCCGAAATGAGGCCGAACGGGCCACCCGCAGCGGAGATCTCCAGCGAGCCGCCGAGCTCCAGTACGGGGAGATCCCCCGGGCCGAGCAGGAAGTGGCCGCGGCCGAGGCCGCCATGGACGGCCAGCAAGAGAAGCGGAGGTTCCTGCGCGAGGAGGTGGGCGCCGACGACGTGGCCGCGGTGGTGGCCGAGTGGACCGGGATTCCCGTATCCCGCCTCCTGGCTTCCGAGCGTGAGCGCCTGGCCAGGTTGGAGGAGCACCTGGAGCAACGGGTCGTGGGGCAGCGTCCCGCCTTGGAGAGCGTGTCGAACGCGGTTCGAAGGGCTCGGGCGGGGCTCCAGGACCCGAACCGGCCGGTGGGCTCGTTCATCTTCCTGGGACCCACCGGAGTGGGGAAGACGGAGACGGCCCGAGCCCTCTCCGAGTTCCTCTTCGACGATGAGCGGGCCATGGTCAGGCTGGACATGTCCGAGTACATGGAGAAGCACGCCGTGGCCCGCCTCATCGGCGCCCCTCCCGGCTACGTGGGCTACGAGGAGGGCGGACAGCTCACCGAGGCGATTCGCAGGCGACCCCACGCGGTGATCCTCTTCGACGAGATCGAGAAGGCCCATCCCGAGGTCTTCAACATCCTCCTCCAGATCCTGGACGACGGGCGGCTCACCGACGCCCACGGCCGGACCGTGGACTTCCGGAACGCAGTGGTGATCATGACCTCCAACGTGGGAAGTCAGCTCATCCTGGAGGAGACGGGAAGCACCCCGTGGGAGGAGACCGAACGGCGGGTCCGGAAGGAGCTCCACGCGCATTTCCGGCCGGAGTTTCTGAACCGGATCGACGACATCATCCTCTACAAGCCTTTGGGCCGGGAGGAGCTCACCCGTATCGTCGATCTCCAGTTGGAGCGGGTGGCCGCCCTGGCCCGGGAGCTGGGGGTGGAGCTGGAGGTCACCCCGGAGGCGAAGGCCCGGTTGGCCGAGGCCGGATACGACCCGGTCTTCGGTGCTCGTCCGCTCAAGCGAGCGGTCCAGAGAATGGTGCAGGATCCTCTGGCACTGGAGCTCCTGGAACGCCAGGTCCAGGAAGGAACCCGAGTGGGAGTGGAGGTGGACGCCGAAACCGACGGACTCACCTTCACCTTCCGGGATGCGGAAGAGGCTGAGGAGCTGCAGGACGAGCCCGTGGGTTGATGGTCGGGTTGACGGGGGTGGACCGGACTCCATAACGTCCGGCGCACCCACCCTTCACTTGCGAACGGACACCATGGTCGGCAAGTCGGCTCCAGCCCTCGTCACAGCCCTCGTCATCTTCCTGTCGACGGGGTGTGCCAGCTCGGGCCCGGCGGACTCCCAGGGGATGGCTGCCACATCTCCCATGCCCTCGGTGGAGCGGTTCCTGGAGGCGGCCAACGGCCGGGATTTCGATGCCATGGCCCGGATCTTCGGCACGCACCGGGGTCCCATGATCGACGAGCAGGGGAACGCTTTGAGCTGTGCCTTCCGTCGGATGGGCTCATGGATCGGCCTGGGTAGATCCTGCATAAGCTTCCAGCAAATCGAACTCCGGATGAACGCCATCGCAATGGTGCTGCAGCACGACGACTACGAGGTGCGTTCCGAGGATCGGGTCCCCGGCCGGGCCCACCCCACCATACGGGTGGGGGTGGACCTGGTTCAGGGGGATGTCCGCCACCAGGACGTCCCGTTCGTGGTGGTGGAGAGCTCCGGCGGGCGGTGGATGGTCGAGGAGGTGGGGCTCGAACGGATCACCACCGGTCGGCGGTGAAGGCTGGACCCCACCCTCCCCGGGGGACTGGGACGATCCCCAGGAATCAGGTCTGCACCAGCTCCGTCAGGACGCCGCCGGTGCTTCGGGGATGGAGAAAGGCCACCTGATGGCCCGCCGCTCCAGGGCGGGGCTCCCGATCCACGAGCTCGATCCCCTGTTCCTCCAGTCGCCGGAGCTCCGCCGCCAGGTCCGGGACCTCGAACGCCATGTGGTGTAGACCGGGGCCCCTCCTTTCGAGAAACCGGGCTACGGTCCCCTCGGAGCCCAGGGGCTCCAGGAGCTCCACGTGCCCCACGAAGGCGACCCGGACCCCCTGGGCGGGAAGATCTTCAGGCGGGGAACAGGAGTGCCCGGTCAAGAGTTCGAAGAGTGGAGCGGCGGCCTGGATGGACTCCACAGCCACGCCCACGTGATGAAAGGGATGGGGAGGGGACATATTCGCGCGCCCTCGGAGTCGGGGGTGATTCCATACACACTCGAGCGAATCGATGCCGGACCGGAAACGCCGATTGGGCCAAGGCCCAAGAGAATCCTAGAACGGTCGGGCGATACGGAAAAGGAGGCCGAATAATGGCGGGGAACGACAAGGTCTTGGAACTCACGGACAAGACGTTCGTGGACGAGATAGAGAAGTCCAAAGGGCTCACCATGGTGGACTTCTGGGCCGAGTGGTGCGGCCCATGCCGGATCGTGGGACCCATCGTGGACCAGTTGGCGGAGGATTACGCGGACCAGGGCGTCCGGGTAGGGAAAGTGGATGTGGACGAGAACCCGGAGACGGCGAGCCGCTTCGGGATCCGCTCCATTCCCAGCATCCTCTTCTTCAAGGACGGTGAACACGTGGACACGGTCATCGGGGCGGTCCCGAAGCCCCACCTGGAGGAGAAGGTCAAGGAGCATCTCTGAGGGCTCGACCTCGGTGGTGGAGTCGGTGGCCGGGGCGCTCCATCTGGTCAGCACCCCGATCGGCAACCTGGGGGATGTGAGTTTCCGAGCCCGGGATATCCTCGCCGCTGCTGACCGGATATACGCGGAGGACACACGCCGGGCCCGGGTCCTGCTCGAACACTTGGGCGTGTCGGCACGTCCCCGCTCCCTTCATGGGCACAACGAGGCGGAACGCCAAGCCGAGGTTCTCGCCGGGCTCCAGGAGGGGGAGATGGTGGTCCTCCTGAGCGATGCCGGTACGCCCCTCGTGTCGGATCCGGGGGGGCGTATCGTTTCCGCCGCCGCCCGCGGGGGCTACCGGATCGTGCCCATTCCCGGTCCGTCGGCGGTTCTCGCGGCCCTGGTGGCGTCGGGCCTGCCGGCGGACCGCTTCGCGTTCCTGGGCTTCCCTCCCCGCAAGGGTAGGGATCGCGCCCAGTTCCTGGAGCGGGTGGCGGGGAGCCCGGAGACCACGGTTCTCTTCGAGTCGCCCAAGCGCCTGGTTCGTCTTCTCGTCGACCTCGGTGAGGGATGCGACCTGGAGCGAAGGGTCGCCATCGGTCGGGAGCTCACCAAAGCCCATGAAGAGTTCTTCCGTGGAACCTTGAAGGAGGCCGCCCGCTATTACGAGGAGCATCCGCCACGAGGGGAAGTCACTCTGGTGGTGGATCGTGAGCGGACGGAGGGGGCAGGGGAGGAACTGGACCGGGAAGCGGTAGAGGTGTTGGCCCGGTCCGCCATGGCGCGGGGCCTCTCGCCCTCGGAGGCCGCGCGGGACGTGGCCCGCCGGCTGAACGCTCCCCGGAACGCAGTGTATCGGATCGTGCAGTCTCTGGGTCCTTGAACCGACTTCCGAAGGGTTCCACGCTATGAAGAGCCCGCCTCCACAGGTCCGAACCGTTCATCTCCGTCCGGAGGGTCCGTGAGCGCACCCGGCCCCGCGAACCCCTCGGGGGCCGGCGGGACGGCCGGAGGAGTGCAGTCCCTGGTGGGTTCGGTCCGGGCGCGGCTCCTCCGACGAGGTACCGTGGCCGCCTTCCTCTGGTGGGCCAGCCTGAGCGGCGTGGTCCTGGTCGGGGCTTGGTTCCTCGCCGGCTCCGATGGGTGGAGTCCCCGCAGTCCCGTCCCGCTCGTTCTCCTCTTCCTCGTCGTTCTGAGTGCCGGAGGGGCCGTGGCCTTCCTCCTCAGAGCCCGGAGCAGGGCCCTCGGCGAGGAAGCGGTC
>SKSR01000133.1 GCA_007122885.1 Gemmatimonadota bacterium | reverse complement strand
GATCTGGATTCGATGGTGGCCATGAGGCGATCGAAGACCTCCGACGGCAAACGGGACCGCATTTCGAATTGGCCGAAGGTGTTCTCCCCGAAGATCTCCTCCACATCGACGGACCCGCCGTCTCCGGACTTTCGGTCACCAGATGTGGACGGACCGGGGCGCACCGCCGCCAGCCGGTCGAAGGGGCGCGAGCCGGTATCTGGGCTCATCTCTCGCTCCATAGGGGGTTTCCCGCGACCCCGGGCTCCGGCACCGGGGCCCCCAACACCCCCAAGGTTGGTCCAGCGGGAGCGGAGGATCAACCTACCGCCGGGCTTCCGGACTCTCCGGTCCGGATCCGATAGCACTCGCCCAGATCGAGAACGAAGATCACCCCGTCACCGATCTGGCCGGTCCGGGCCCCTTCGATGATCGCGTCCCGGGTCGGCTCCAGGTATTCGTCGTTCACGGCGATCTCGACGCGGACCTTCTTGAGGAGCTGAACCTCGAATTCGGCTCCCCGGTACATCTCCGTAAACCCCCGCTGCTGGCCGCACCCGAGGGCATTGGCCACGGACATCCGCGTCACCCCCTCGACCGCCAGGGCCTTCTTCACGTGGTGGAGCCGTTCCGGCTGAATGTAGGCGATCACGAGCTTCATGGATTCCTCCCTTCGGGTGGGTGTGCCGGCAATGCCGGATTCGGGGTCAGGAGCGGACGTTGAAGATCTGGAAGTCGGAATAGGCTTCCATGTTGTGCTCCGCCAGGTCCAACCCCCGCCGCTCGTCGTCCTCGGAGACCCGCAGGCCGACGGTGGCCTTGATCGCCGCGAACAGGACCAGTGCGCTCAGGAAGGCGACCGCCCCGTATCCCAGGACCCCGACGAGCTGGGTGCCCACGGCGAAATCGGGGCTCAAGAGGCCCACGGCCAGCGTGCCCCAGATTCCGCAAGTGAGGTGGACCGAGATGGCTCCCACCGGATCGTCCAACCTCATCCGGTCCAGGAGGATGACCGAGAATACGACGAGGACTCCCGCCAGAACTCCGATGATGGCTGAAGCGAGCACCCCGACCACGTCCGCCCCGGCGGTGATGCCCACCAACCCGGCCAGGGCACCGTTGAGAACCATGGTGATGTCCGGGTGTTTGTGGACGAACCAGGTGGTGGCCGTCGCGCCCACGATTCCGGCGGCCGCAGCCACGGCTGTCGTCACGAACACGAAGGACACCTCCCCGGGGTCGGCGCTGAGCACCGACCCTCCATTGAACCCGAACCAACCGAACCACAGGAGGAACATCCCCACCACGGCCAAGGGCAGGTTGTGACCGAGAATGGGCCGGATCTCGCCGTTCACGTATTTTCCGACCCTCGGGCCCAGGAGAATCACCCCGGCGAGCGCCGCCCAACCTCCCACCGAGTGTACGATGGTCGACCCGGCGAAGTCGTAGAATCCCATGGCATCCAGCCACCCGCCTCCCCACTGCCAGGACCCCAGGACCGGGTACACCAGGGCCACATAGACGGCGGAGAAGATCAGGAACGCTTCAATCCTAATCCGCTCGGCCACCGCTCCCGACACGATGGTCGCCGCGGTGGCGGCGAACATGGCCTGGAAGATGAAATCGGCCCAGTAGGTGAATCCCGGATCGTATGCAGCCGTGAGCCCCTCGGCGTCGGTGGCCACACCGATCCCCGCCCAACCCAGAACCCCGGCCACGGCAAAGTCGTCGGGATACATGAGGCTGAATCCGATCACCGCGTAGGTGAGGATCCCGATGGCGATGATGCTCATGTTCTTGAAGAGTATGTTGGCCGTGTTCTTGGACTGGGTGAGCCCGGACTCGAGGCAGGTGAAGCCCAGGTGCATGAGGAAGACCAGAAACGTGGCCACCAGAAGCCAGAGATTATTGACCGTGAAGATCGCATCGGCGGCAGTGGGCTCCTGCGCCGCCACCACAGAGGGAAACCCCACCAGAAAGAGGAGGGCGAGGGGAAGGTTCGAGTAGTGAAGAAGCCGCATCTGTGAATTACCTCCAAGTCACTCCGGGTTCGAACGCCGCCGCTCCTTTGGCGATGACCGCTCGGGAGGAAAGCAAGGAGAATGCCCGACGCTCTTCCTTCGGCCCATCTTATTTGTGGATAGCACGATGCGGCGTTCCGGCGATCATCCGGAGAGCGGGGGTGGGGCTGCACGCAAGTAGGATTCAAGGGAGAACCTACCAAGATGTAGCTCGGGCTTCTCCACCCCTACGTCCCCGGAACCATGGCGAAGGCTCGCGACTTCAGCGATAGACGGCTACGTGGACGAGATGGGAGCGAGGTCCTTCCATGGTGGCTAGGCACAGGGGGTGTAGGGTCCGCCCACCGGGTCGGGCCCTCCTTCTCATGGGGCTTCTTTCCGCGGGCTGTGGTGGGGCTGAACAGAAGCCGGCGGAGGTGGCGCCGAGCTCGAGCGACGATATCGCCGCCGGGTACGTGGGCAGCGAGACCTGCATGGGCTGCCATGCCGAGATCTACGAGTCGTTTCGGGCCTCGAAGATGGGGCAGTCCATCACGGACTTCGATCGGGCCACTGCCACGGAGGACTTCGAGGGAACGGAAAGCGTATACAGCGAGCTCTACGACCTCCATTACGAGGCCTACGTGGATGATGGTGAGCTCGTACAGCGGGAGTGGCGGGTGAACGAGGAGGGGGAGGTGGTCCACGACCTGGCACTCTCCGCCGATCTGGTCATCGGCTCGGGGAACCAGACCCGCTCCTATCTCATGGTCCGGAACGGCCGGGTGACGCAAATGCCCCTGACCTGGTACCCCCACGGAGGCCGGTGGGACCTGAGTCCAGGGTACCATGAGGCCAACGACCGCTTCAGCCGAAAGATGAACCTGGACTGCCTCATGTGCCACGGGGACCGGGCCCGGAGGAGTCCGGGGACCCAGAACCACTACGAGGAGTTGCCCGGAGCGATTTCCTGTGAGCGTTGCCATGGGCCAGGAGAGGACCATGTGGCCGCATGGTCCGGTCGGTCGGAGGACGTGGACCCCCGAGACGATCCCTTGATCGTGAACCCTGTGGACCTGGGTCGGGACCGTCAGCTTTCCGTCTGCATGCAGTGCCACCTGAGCGGAGTCCGGAGCTACGTTCCCGGGGAAGGTCCCGGCACCTTCGAGCCGGGAATGCACCTGGCGGAGAACCGGACGGTCTACGTTCCTGAGATCGAGCTCACGGACCCGGAGTGGATCGGGATCACCTCCCACCCGGTGCGGCTGGCCCGGAGCGCCTGCTTCCAGGAGTCGGAGATGACGTGCACCACCTGCCACGCTCCCCATCCCCCAGACGGCGAGCTGCCCCCTTACCACTTCAATCAGCAGTGCCTTTCATGCCACATGGACCGGGAACACGAAGTGGGGCAGCCGGGCGCTTGCGGGCGGAAAGACCTGGGACCGGGGGACGACCCCCTTTCCGGAGACTGTGTATCCTGCCACATGCCCAGTGGCGGAGCCACGGACGTCCCACACATCCAGGCCACTGACCACTGGATCCGGCGGGATCCGGGTCCGGCTCTCAGCCCGGACGATGCCCGCCCGGTCATCGAGGAAGTGGAGCCCCTGAGACTCCAGGCCCTTTCGCCCCGAGGAGAGAAGGCCTCCCCAGAGCTCCATCGGCACCTCACGGAGTCCGAGCGGCTTGGCGGGCTCACGGAAGCGCTCTTCCACTTCTACGAGACGATGCACCGCCTTCCCGACTACATCCCCCAGGTCATCGAAGTGGGCCGTCGCTCGTTGGAGGAGGGTGCCGGCACCGTGGAGGGCCGCATTGCCCTCGGACGTGCCCTGGTGGACCAAGGGGAGCTGGAGGAGGCCGAGGAAGTTTACCGGGGCGCCCTCGAGGGAGAGCCGGACAACTCCTGGGTCCATTTTCTGCTGGGTTCTGCGCTGGAAGAGCGGATGGGCCGGCCCGACGAGGGGATCGAACACCTCCGTCGGGCGGTGGAAATCCAGCCCGAGTTTCAGGAGGCCAGAATCAAGTTGGGGGAGGCCCTGTACGGTGCGGGCCGTCCGGTCGAAGCGGAGGCGGAGTTGGAGGAGGTGGTGAGGCGGGACCCGATCCACGAACCCAGGAGCTGGTTCAACCTGGCCATCCTCCGGGCCGAGCTGGGGGATCGGACCGGCGCTCTCCACGCGTTCCGGGAAGCGTCGCGTCTCGACCCTGACGCCGTTCAGGCCCACATCCATCTGGGGTCCATGGAGCTCGAGGACGGCCGGGTCGCCGAGGCGGAGGAGGCGTTCCGGGCCGCCTTGGCGGCAGATCCAGACGCCCCTTCCGCCCACGGTAGCATGGCCTTCGTCCACATCGAGCGAGGGGAGTGGGTCCAAGCCCGAAGCCGGCTGGAACGGGTGCTGGCCCTCGATCCGGGGAATCAACAGGCACGAGTCCTGCTCGATCAGCTCCCGGGGGGTCGGTAGCCCCCCTTCCCCGAAGGAGGGCTCTCCCACGTCAGCGAAGTCCGTACTTTTCCACCCGCAGGCCCATGACCCGCTCTGTGATGCCCAGCTCCCGAGCCGCCGCCGCCCTATTCCCCCGGTTCGCCTTCAGGGCGTCCACGATGATCTCCTTCTCCAAAGCATCGAGCTGAGCTTGGAGGGGTCCGCTGACCCTGCCGTTGGTTGATGCCGATGCCATCTGCAGACT
>SKSR01000330.1 GCA_007122885.1 Gemmatimonadota bacterium | reverse complement strand
CGCATCTCACGCGATGTGAGGGAACCCGTGGCCTCCAGGAGCCGGTCCGCAAGGGTGGACTTCCCGTGGTCGATGTGGGCTACGATGCAGAAATTGCGGATGTGCTCGATGGACACCGGGGAGTGGACCTCGCCTCTGAGCCGCTCGTCGGAAGGATGGCCCTGGAAGATAACCGGCAGCCGGTGGCCGATCAATCGAAGGGAGCCGGGCGCAGTGCAGTTTCCATGCCACTCACGCCTCGGACCCTGCACCCCCGGGGTGGCGTTCGCCCGGCCATGCGGGCTAAACTTGAACCGTCCCCCGTTCGGGTCGGTGCTTCCTCGGAGCGAACTCGCACCAGGACCACGCTTTCATGAAACGTTCAGTCCATCTCCGTTCGCGGCTGGCCCGCCCGCTGGGCCTGCTGCTCGGGGCCCTCCTGCTACCGGGGTCCGCCCTGGCCCAATCGGTGGAGGAAGCGCTCGGAACTCTGGCCCAGGAAAACGCCCGTCTCTACTTGGAGCCGGTCACGCGAGGCTTCGGCCACGCCTTGAGCTCTACCTTCTTCGAAGGGGCTCAGTCCCGAGGCCTTCTGAGTTTCAACGTGGGGGTCCGTGCGGCAGCGGCCCTTCCGCCCGAACGTGCCAACACCTTCCGGCCCGTGCTTCCAGCCCAGGTCCATTTGAACGTGCGGGGGACCCAGGAATCCTTCCAGGATCCCTATACCGCTTCGGGGAACGCGGAAAGTCCCACGGCGTCCGGACGGGGCCCGGGGCTCGTCGCCGTGCCCCAGGGCCAACTCCTGGAGGCCATCGAAGAAACGCCTGGCGCCGACCCCGAGGACTACCACCTCCGGTTCCCGGACGGCTTGGACATACCAGCGGTGCCCTTCGTGGTGCTGGAGGGGAATCTGGGAGTAGGCCTGAGTACCGAGCTGAACCTCCGGGTGATTCCTTCCCTGGAGATCTCGGATGAGTTGGGCGCCATGGAGGCACTGGGTGTAGGGATCCGGCACTCGTTGAGCGACTGGATCATGCTGCCCACACCCGTGGATGTAGCGGTAACGGGAGGGGTTCAGAGCTTTTCGGCCGGCAATTACCTATCCGCGTCGGGCCGTAGCGTGGGGGTGGCCGTGGGACGAAGCCTCGGGGCGGTGAGCGTCTTCGCCGAGGGAGGAGTCCACACCGCCAGCCTCACCGTGAATTACGAGCTGGAGAATGAAGCGCTGGGCGTGGAGGGCCAAAGGACCCGCTTCTCGGCGGACACCGGAGCGTCCGGCCGCCTCGCGGCCGGGGTGCATCTCCAGCTCGCCCTGCTGAGCGTGTCGGGCCAATTCGCCGCCGGCGACTACAACAGCGTCTCCATACGAGCGGGGTTGGGAACCCCGTAGAAGCCCCATGTTGACCGCCATCCTTCCAGAGCCGGATCAACTTTCGGCATGACTTTCGAGAGTCCCACCTCCCCCTCGTCCTCACATGGGCGTGCGGATCTGCTGGACCCGGCCGCCCTGAGGGAGCTCGGCAACATGGAGCTCATCACGCGGCGAGTGGTCGAGGGGTTCCTCCTGGGACTCCACCGGTCCCCTCACCGGGGCTTCTCCGCCGAGTTCGCCGAGCTCCGAGCGTACAGACCGGGCGATGACCTGCGCCATGTGGACTGGCGGATGTACGGGCGCTCCGACCGATTCTACGTGAAGCGTTACCAGGAGGAGACGAACCTTCGAGCATACATCCTCTTGGACCTGAGCCGATCGATGGACTGGAGCTCGGACCCCGACCGACTACCCACCAAGTCCTGGTACGGAGCCCACCTGGCGGCGGCCCTCGCCTTCATTCTGATCCGGCAGGGCGACCAAGCAGGGCTCGTCGCCTTCGACGAGCAGATCCGGGAGCGGATCGCTCCCCGGGGCGGCAGGCGGCAGCTGCGGACCCTCCTTTCCACATTGTCCTCCCTGAAAGCCGGAGGGGGAACGGCCGCCGACCAGGCACTGAGAAAGACGGCCACGGGCCTTCGCAAGAAGGGCCTTGTCATCCTGCTTTCCGATCTGCTCTTGGACCCGGAGCCCACCCGGCAAGCCCTCCATTTCCTGAGACACCGGGGGCACGAGGTCGCCGTGTTCCACCTCCTGGACCCGGGAGAGCGGGACCTTCCGGCCGGCGGCGCCGTACGATTCTACGACCCGGAGACCGACGAGGAGCTCGGCGTGAGCGTTCCGGATATCCGTTCCGAATACCGGCAGGCGGTCAAGGAGGCCATCGAGGACTGGCGGCACTCCCTCGGCCCACAGGGAATCGA
The DNA here is from genome assembly GCA_007122885.1 of Gemmatimonadota bacterium. Taxonomy (GTDB): domain Bacteria; phylum Gemmatimonadota; class Gemmatimonadetes; order Longimicrobiales; family Gaopeijiaceae; genus SKSR01. The sequence continues at coordinate 13,407 of SKSR01000330.1, read as the reverse complement.
GTATACGGTCCTCTCCACGGACGCTCCCTTTTCCTCCGCCCTTCGGGCCTACCTGAAGAAAAGGGAGCGCCTGGGGTGAGCGCCTGAGCTCGGATGGGTTTCCTCTCTCCCCTCCTCCTCCTCCTGGGAGCCGCAGCAGCCGTACCTCTGATCCTCCACCTACTGAGGCGGGATCGAGATCGCCGGGTATCGTTCCCGGCCCTCCGGTATTTGCAACGGACCACGCGGGAACGGGCCCGACAGATCCGTCTCCGGCAGCTCCTACTTCTGGCCCTCCGAATTGCAGCCGTCGCAGTCATCAGCCTGGCGGCGGCACGCCTCGTCGTCCCGCTTCCCGGGGGCGAGCACGAGCCCACGGCGGTGGTGGTGATCCTGGACAACTCGTTGAGCTCGGGGCTGGTGGAGGACGGTCGAAGAGCCCTGGACGACCTGAAGGACGCGGGCCTCGCCGGCCTCGAACACGCCACGGACCGGGATAGGATCTGGGTTCTTCGGGCGGGAGAACCGTGGGAGCTGGTGGTCCCGCTTCCTCCGGAGGAAGCCCGAGAGCGGATACGGAGGACGGAAGTGAGCCACGCGGCCGGAGCCCTGGACTTCACGGTGCGGCGGGCCCGGGAGATCCTGGCTGGGGCCCACGAGCCCGCCCGGGAGCTCCACATCCACTCGGACCTGCAGAGGAGCGGCCTGGAGGAAGGTTCCGCAGGGGAGCATCCTGCAAACTCCCGAATTCTGGCTTCCTCCCCACCCACCGGGGAACGACACAACCGCTGGCTTTCCGATCTCAGGGTGGGAGAGGGAGCCCCACCGGTGGTGGGGGAACGCACCCGAATGGTGGCCACGGCCCGGGCACGGCCGGAGGGCGATGAAGTGGGGGGAATTCCGGTCCGACTCGTGGTGGAGGACGAAATCGTCGGAGTGGCGGAGACGGGACCGGACGGGACGGTGAGCTTCACTGCCGGCCCCTTCCCGGTGGGATGGGTGGAGGGACGGCTCGAAATGGATCCGGATGCCCTGGCCGCCGATGCCGCCCTGCACTTCGCCTTCCGGGTGCGGGAGCCTCCCCGGGTTCGGACCGGGGGACAGCACATGGGCTTCGTGGAAGAGGCATTGGGCGTACTGGAGGAGTCGGACCGGATTCGAAGGGAGGCAGGGCCGGATGTGGATCTGGTGATCCAATCCGGGGCAGAGACCGACGGCCTGGACCTGACGGAGGAGGTGGCCCTCGTCCTCGTGCCACCCGCTAGTCCGGCCGATCTCCCGGCTTTCAATCGTTTCCTGGCAGCCGCCGGTTCGAGCATCGAGTTGAGTCCGGAGGGGACGCAAGGACAGTGGACCGTGACCGAAAGCCGGATTCCCGTGGCTTTGGAGGGAATCACCGTGGGGTTTCGGTATCGGATTGAGGATGCGGATCGGGATCCGGAGGTGGAGGTGCTGGCCGACCTCTCGGACGGCTCGCCCTGGATCGCTTCCGACGAAGGGCACTCGGGGAGAGTTCTGGTTTTGGCCTCGCCTCTCATTCCCGAGGCTTCCGAGCTTCCCGTCCGGGCCCCTCTCATTCCCTTCCTGGAATGGGTGCTGGGAGATTGGATCGGCGGAGGGAGCCCGACAGCCCTCACCGCGGGAGACACTCTCCGTGCGCCGGAGGGAGCGACCACGCTTCGAACACCGGACGGACGGTCCCGGGATCTCGACGATACTTCTTACTTCCCGGAAACCCGGACCGCCGGGATCCACCGGATATTCCGAGGGGATTCTCTGGTGGAGATGGTGGCGGTGAATCCACCCGCGAGTGAGTCCGATCTGACGCCCGCCGCACGGGGCGAGGTGGAATCCTGGCTGGGCACCGAGGTGGAATTCGTGGACTCCCAGGACGGCTGGACCCGGACAGCTTTCCGTCCGGCCGGCGGCCGGGAGCCCTGGCGCTTCCTGGTGGCGGCGGCATTCATCCTCTTGTTGGTTGAAAGCCTCGTCGCCGCCGGAGGAGGGGACCGGAGAGGTGAACGGGGGGGTACTGGGGAGAACGAAAACCCGTCCCGCCCAGGCGGTTGACGGAAACCGACCGACGTGCACCGGACCCGTGCCCGCTGGAGCCCCTGGTCTCCGGCGGCAGGGGTTCGGTATAGCGCTGTCATGGAAACCAGTGTCGATAACCCAGTGTCGATAGAAGACAACACCCACAGCATCGTCCGTTCCCTTTCCGAACATCCCGGCGTCTCGGAGGTTCTCCGCTCCATTCCCGGGGCGGGAACCATCCTCCACGTGGGCCGAGCCCCGGGGTCGCTCCCTTCAGCATCGGTGGCCGCTCTCCACCAGGCCCTTCCGGAGCGGCTCATTGCCGTGGTAGTCCCGGAGCCGGAGCGGGTGGCGGCGGTGGAGGCAGACCTGGACACACTCCTCGGCGAGGGGACGGCCCGGCTCTTTCCCCAACGGGAAAATCTGGCCTACGAGCCGGAGGACGAACACCTTCCCGTTCGCGGGCTCCGTGTGGAGGCCCTGGAGGCCATGCTTTCCGGCCGAAGCCGGCTGCTCGTCACCTCACCCCGCGCCCTTCAAGACCGCTTCCCTCTTTCCCGAAGCCTGGACCGGATGAAGCTGACCGTCGAGTTCGCCGACGAGCTCCGCTTGCAGGACCTGGTCCAGGAGTTGGAGAGCCGGGGTTACAGGCGAATCTCCCTCGTGGAGGAGATCGGCCAGTTCGCCGTGCGCGGCGGGCTCGTGGACGTCTTCTCCCTGGGCCGTTCCCACCCGGTACGCATCGAGTTCTGGGGGGACGAGGTGTCTTCGATCCGTCCCTTCGGCGTCCTGGATCAGCGCTCCAGCGAAGAGGTTGAGCGGGTGGAGATCCTGCCGACGGACCTCCACGGAGGGGGAGACGATGAGGAGCAGGTACCGCGCTCTCTCATGGAAATCCTCCCGAGAGAGACGCTTCTCGTGGAAGTGGGAACGGTGGAGTGGGAGAGAACCTTTCAGCGGGCCTGGGAGCGAGCGAACCAGGCCCCCGGGAGCGAGGGACGAGGGAACGGATCCGACATGCGAGAGCTCCTGGTTCCGCCCGAGAAGGCGAGGACCATCCTGAACGATTTTCCCCGGATCCGTTTCACCGCCGATCCAGGCGACGTGGACCTGGACGGCGAGGCGCCCCCTCCGGTCAACCGGAAGATGGAACGACTGTCCGCCCAGCTCAGGGAAGGTACGGCCCGGGGGATGGACAACCTGATCCTGTGCGACAACCGGGGGCAGCTCGAGAGGCTGGAGGAGATCCTGACCTCCAACGGCGCGAAAGGAGAGCGCGTGAGGTACGCGGTCGGAAGCCTGGAGGGAGGCTTCGTCCTACCCGGCGGCCCATCCCCTCTCCAGGTGCTGACGGATCACGAGATCTTCCGGAGATCCCGAAGACCCAAGAGCCGGAGGCGATTCCAGGGTTCCGTGTCGCTGGAGAGCCTGGCCCAACTCACTCCGGGAGATTACGTGGTCCACCTGGACCATGGGATCGGGCGCTTCAAGGGACTCGACCGGGTCGAGGTGGGGGGAGAGAAGCTGGAAGCGCTGGCTCTCGAATACGCCGACGGGGAAGTGCTCCGGGTACCCGTCTACCGGCTGGATCTGGTAGAACGATGGGTGGGGGAAACGGAAGGGTCCGAGCCACCGAAGGTGCACAGGATCGGGGGCAAACGCTGGAAAACCCTCCGTAAGAAGACGGAAGCAGCCATCGAGAAGATGGCCACCGAACTCCTGGAGCTCTACGCGGACCGTGAGATGGCCGAAGGCCACCGCTTCTCGCCGGACACACGATGGCAAAAGGAGATGGAATCGGCGTTCCTCTTCGAGGATACCCCGGACCAGCGAACCGCCACCGAGGACGTGAAGCGGGACATGGAAGCCCCGCGCCCCATGGACCGACTCATCTGCGGAGATGTAGGCTACGGAAAGACCGAGGTGGCCATCCGGGCGGCGTTCAAGGCGATCCAGGACGGCAAGCAGGTGGCGGTCCTGGCTCCCACTACGGTCCTGGTGGAACAACACCGACGGACTTTCGAGGAACGGCTGGCCGACTTCCCCGTGCGAGTCGAGGCTCTGAGTCGGTTCCGAACGCCGGGGGAACAGGAAGAGATCACCCTTGGGGTCCAAGAAGGGAAAGTGGACGTGGTGGTGGGCACCCACCGACTCCTCTCTTCCGATGTCCGTTTCGCGGACCTGGGCCTCCTCGTCGTGGACGAGGAGCAGCGGTTCGGAGTCCGACACAAGGAACGTTTGAAGAAGCTTCGACACTCCGTGGACGTACTGACCCTTACCGCTACGCCCATTCCGAGAACGCTCCAGCTCTCCCTGTCCGGACTCCGAAACCTCTCCCTCATTCAGACCCCCCCCCGGGACCGCCTTCCGGTGGCCACCCAGGCCGTGCCGTGGAGCGACCCCTTCCTGGGCGAGGTCATCGGAAGGGAGATGGACCGTGGGGGACAGGTCTTCTTCCTCCACAACCGGGTCGAAACGATCCGTACGGCTGCCGAGCGGATCCGTAACATCGTACCGGACGCCGTGGTGTCGGTGGCCCATGGACAGATGAGAGGTCCGGAGCTGGACGGGACGATGAAGGCCTTCCTGGACGGAGAGGTGGATGTCCTCGTTTCGTCGGCCATCATCGAGAACGGGTTGGACGTACCGAACGCGAACACGCTCATAGTGAACCGGGCGGATCGGTTCGGCCTTTCGCAGCTCTATCAGATCCGAGGGCGCGTGGGCCGCTCCGACCGGAAGGCGTATTGCTACCTCATCGTTCCCGAGGAGCTCACCGAGGACGCCCGACAGCGGGTACGGATCCTGGAGCAGTACACCGAGCTCGGGAGCGGTTACCAGGTAGCCCTGAAGGATCTGGAGCTCCGGGGCGCCGGAAACCTCCTGGGCGCCAGCCAATCGGGCTTCGCCCACGCTGTGGGTCTGGATACGTACATCCGGCTGCTGGAAGAGACGATCCGGAAGCTCAAGGCCGGAAGGTCCGGAGAGCGGACCTTCCCCGAACCGGAGATTTCTTTGGCCGGATCCGCGTACCTCCCCGACGACTACGTCCCCGATCCGAGCCAGAAACTCCACCTCTACCGGCGCCTTTCGAAGGCGGAGGAGCGGAGCGAAGTTCGAGAAATCGGTGCGGAGCTTGAGGACCGTTACGGCCCTCTCCCCGACGAAGCCGTGCGCCTCTTGGACGCTCACTCACTGCGCATCCTGGGGAAAAGACTGGGAGTGGAGCGAATCTTCGTGAGAGGGCGGGAAGGACGCCTCACCTTCGCCGCCGGTGCCGTTCCGAGGATGTCGGCCCTGGACGGACCCTTCGGGGACCGACAGGTGGAAGTGACCATACGCCGGATGAATCCCCTTTCGCTGGGCCTGAAGCAAGAGGGCGCCGAGCCCCTCACATCCACCCTCATCCGGGCTCTGTCCGCTCTCTCCGAGAACCACCAGGAGGCGGCGTGACCGGACCGACGGAGTCGAAAGCATTCAAAATGAAGCGCTTCCAACGTAGCACCCTAATCTTCCTCATCACGGGAGCCCTGGCCACGGTCGCCGCATGCGATCGGCGGGGGCCGGGCGGGGACGGCCAATCGCTGGCCACGGCCGGAGATCTCCACCTGACCGTGGAGGACGCCTCCGAGATGCTGGCGGCCACCCAGGAGCTCCCGAACAGCCCCGACGTGGTATCGGCCCTCGGAGAACTCTGGACCGACTACGCGCTCCTGGCCACAGCCCTGGTCCGGGACCCGACGCTCGGTGAGTTGGATCTGAGCCCTCTCCTCCAGCAACAGGTGGACCAGGAATTGGTCCATCAACTGAGGGAAGAGGTGATCGACGTGGATGTGGAGGTCACGGAGGAGGAGCTCCGGCAAGCGTTCGAGAACGAAGGACAGGGTGAGGAAATCCGGGCCAGGCACATCCTCCTCGGCTCCACCGGCGGTGAACCGGACGAGGAGGTCCGAGGCCGAGCCGAATCGCTCCTGGAGCGAATCGATGCGGGGGAAAGCTTCGAAGAGCTGGCCCGGGAATACAGCGAGGATCCCGGAAGCGCCGAAGAAGGAGGAGACCTGGGCTATTTCGGCAGGGGCGTGATGGTCCCGGCCTTTGAAGAGGCCGCGTTCGCGCTGGAGCCTGGACAGGTGAGCGCGGTGGTCCAGTCTCCCTTCGGCTTCCACATCATCCGCTTGGACGACCGCCGGACCCCCACCTTTGAGGACCGCAGAGAGGAGCTCCTGCAGGAGCTGCGGATGGAGCACGAGATACAGGCCGAGTCCATCTACGTTGCGGAGATGGAGGAGAGCGCCCGGGTGGAGGTGGAGGAAGGGGCGGTGGAGGCAGTGCGTGCTGTGGCCGACGATCCCACCGCCCGCCTCTCCCGGTCGGAAGCGAGAAGGGCTCTAGCCGCGTTCGAAGGAGGGGAGTTCACCGCAGAAGCGTTCCAGGAATTCCTGACAGGACAGCCCCAGGGGATCTTGGATCAGATCCGCAATGCGCCGAACGAACAAGTGGAGGGGATGATTCGGAATCTGACCCGGGTGGAGCTGCTGAAACGGGAGGCGGAACGGAGGGGAATCACCCTCTCCTCTCAGGAGGAGGAAGCGCTACGAGACGAGCTCGTGGAGAACTACCTGGAGACGGCACGGATGCTCGGCCTGGATGACATTCGGGTGGAGGATGGGGAGGACGAGCGGGAGGTGGTCCAGGCGCGGGTCAGGGCCCTCATGGAAGAAGTCCTCCGCGGAGAACGAAACGTGATCCCGATGGCCGAGCTCGGGATTCCGCTCCGGAGGCAGTTCGGAGCCGCCTTCGATTCAGACGCGGCGGAACAGGTGGTGGAGCGTATCGCCGAGATTCGGGGGCAGGAGCCGGTCCCCGACACGCCCGCAGCTCCACCTCAGGAGATGGTACCTCCGGCGGATGCGCCCACCTCCGACGACCCTCCCATGCCCGAGGGAGCACCGACCCCCGAGCCCGAGCCGGAGGAACGGGAGGACCGATGACACGCTTTCCGGACACGCCACACGGCACGGAGGGCATGACCGGGGCCCCGCCCCTCAGCTCCCGGGCTGGAGGGGCAGGAACTCGTCCGGGCGCACAGGTTAGTGGAGTTGAAGGCCGTCGGAGCCGGTGGCCGGACCGGCTCCCCGCCGGAAGCGAGAGGAAACGGCACACTCAGGAGAGGAGCTCCATGTACTCGAGAGACGGACGGTTTGAAGGCGCCGCCCGAGCGGCGGTTCGGGGCCTGGGCCTGGCTCTTACGGCCACCGTCCTTTCCGTGCATGCCGTCGCGGCCCAGGATCCGGGGCAGGAACCGGGGGTGGCCATGGCCGGGCCCGGGGGTGAGATGGTGGACCGGGTCGCGGCGGTGGTAGGCGATTCGGCCATCCTGTGGAGCCAGGTGGAACAGCAAATCCTCCAGATGCAGGCCGGAGGTGCCCAGGTCCCCCAGGATCCGGCCCAGCTCGAGGAGTTCCGACGAAACCTTCTCGAGGACCTGGTGGACCAGCAGCTCGTCCTCCAGGCCGCGGCCCGGGATACGACCATCGTCCTTCCCGAAGGACGACTGCAGGATGCGGTGGAGCAAACCATGAACGAACGAATTCAGGCGTTCGGCGGCGAGTCTCCGTTTCGGGAAGCCTTGGAGCAGCAGGGTCTGAGCCTCACAGCATTCCGGTCTCAGCTCCGGGATCAGATCCGACGCCAGATGCTCTTCCAACAGTTCTTCGAACGACAGGAACAGCAACGGGCGCGGGGCGTGGCTGTCACCGAGGAGGAGATGCGGGAGTTCTTCGAGGCGAATCGGGATCAACTGGAGGTCCGTCCGGCTACGCTCTCCTTTCTACAAGCTATCGTCCAGCCCGAGCCTTCGGAGGAGGCCCGGGCGGCGGCGCGGGAGGAGGCCGAGCGGATCCTGGACGAGCTACGGGCGGGGGAGGACTTCGCCAACCTGGCTCGCCAGCACTCCGACGACCCGGGCTCCGGGGAGCAGGGGGGCGAACTGGGCTGGTACCTCCAGGGCGACGGGCTCGTGGAGGAGTTCGAGGACGTGGCCTTCGCTTTGCGGGAAGGACAGATCAGCACGGTGGTGGAGACGCCGTTCGGGGCTCACATCATCAAAGTGGAGCGCATAAGGGGTGCCGAGAGGAAAATTCACCACATCCTCATCGCCGCCGAAGGGGAGGACCGCGATTCCGATCGGGCCAGGGAGCGAGCCGAGGAGATCCGTAGCCGCGTCGAGGCAGGGGAGTCCCTGCGGGACCTGGCCCGGGAACAGGGGGGAGCCGGGATCCCCGACTCTCTCTCCGTAACCATGGACGACCTGGACGAACTTCCCCCGGGCCTTGCCTCCGCGCTCCGCAACGCCGAAGAGGGGGAGCTCCTGGGCCCCGTGGAGTTCGAGCTCCAAGGGCAACCCGCGTTTTCGGTGGTCCGGGTGGTGGAGTTCAGAGAGGAAGGAGAGTACACCTTCGAGGATGTCCGAAGCCAGGTCCAGGAAATCCTCCGGTCTGAAAAGCTCGAGGAGCAAATCCTACAAGAGCTGAGAGAACGCTTTTACGTGGAGATCCGGCTCTGAGCGAAAGCTCGACCTCTCGGCCCAATCCGGGTTCGCCTCAGGGTGGGAGCCGGCCGAGAGGAGGTCCCGTGATCCTCACCGTCGGGGACCCCCGGGGGATCGGGGCGGACGTGGTGGCTCAGGCTGTAGAACGGTATACGGAGGAAGGGGGAGAGCCGGATCGCCTCAGGGTGGTGGCGCCTGGAAATTCCTTCTCATCCTCCCGGTGTCCCTGTCCCGTGCTGGACATCGAGCCATGGGACGGTACCGAGTCGGGCGCCGGCCGGGCCACGGTGGAGGGCCTCCGCCGGGCGGTGGATACGGTCCTCTCGGCGGGCTCCGGAGCGGTGGTGACGGGTCCGGCCCACAAACCGGCCCTTCACGCGGCAGGTTTTGCGGTGCCGGGCCAAACCGAACTTCTGCAGCAGCTGACCCGCTCCCGACGTGTGGGAATGCTCATGGCCGCCGAGCGGACGGCCTTGGGGGGAAGTCCTCTCCGCGTGCTGCTGGCCACGACCCACATGCCCCTCCGTGCGATCTTCGATATCCTCACGGAGGAGCTTCTGGTGGAGCAAGCCGAGCTCCTCGCCCGGGAGCTGAGAGGTCGCTGGGGGATTCCCTCTCCCAAGGTCGCCCTCTGCGGCTTGAACCCCCACGCCTCCGACGGAGGCCTTTTCGGAGACGAGGAGGAACGGATCATGGTGCCGGCCGTGGCCCGGCTCCAGGGGATGGAAATCGAGGCGAACGGGCCGTTCCCTGCAGACACCGTTTTTCGCAGGGCCCTGGAAGGGGAGTTCGACGCCGTGGTGGCTCCGTACCACGATGTAGGGATGGCCGCGTTCAAGTCCGTGGCCTTCGGAACGGGGGTGAACACCACCCTGGGCCTTCCCTTCCCTCGGACCTCCCCGGACCACGGGACCGCGTTCCACCTCAAGGGCACCGGTCGGGCCGACGCCTCCTCCACGCTGGAAGCCCTCCGTCTGGCCCTCCGTCTCAGCGAAAAAGCAGCTTTGACAGGGCCGACGCGGCGGATCTAGATTTCTCGCCGAATCCAACCCTTACCCCTTCCCGGCACCCTGCCGAACCGTGATCAAGCTGACCGAGGTGACGAAGGAGTTTCCCCGCCGGGGCGCCGCTCTCCAGGATGTTACATTTCACATCCGGAAGGGAGAGTTCGCCTTCCTGACGGGCCACTCCGGATCGGGAAAGACGACGACCCTACGGATGATCCACATGGCCGACCGTCCTACCCGAGGGGAAGTCCGGGTGAGCGGCTTTTCGTCCAAGCTCACCTCCGACGGAGAAGTATGGAAGCTGAGGCGCCGGGTGGGGATGGTCTTCCAGGACTTCCGACTCCTCCCCGGCAGAACGGCCATGGAGAATGTGGCCTTCGCCCTGGAGGTCACGGGAACCCCCCGTTCGGATGTGAATCCGAAGGCCCAAAGGCTCCTCTCCCAAGTGGGCCTTTCGGCAAAGGCGGGAGCCCGTCCTTCGGAGCTTTCGGGAGGTGAGCAACAGCGAGTGGCGATTGCCCGGGCCCTGGCTACCGAACCCCTGGTGCTTCTGGCCGACGAGCCTTCGGGGAACCTGGACCAGAGGGCGACCGCCGGGATCTTGGAGCTTTTCCGGGAACTGAACGCGTCGGGTATGTCCGTCCTCATGGCCACCCACGACATAGAGCTCATCCGGAACGTCCCGGACATCCGGGTCCTGGAGCTGGACGACGGGCGACTGGTATACGATTCCCTGGACGCTTAGGCGCTCATGTACGCCGTTCGTGAAGCCTTCGCAGCCGTCCGCCGAGCCCCCTTCCTGACCGCGCTCTCGGCCGCCATGGTGGCGCTGGCCCTCTTCGTCGTAGGCCTCTTCGCACTGGTGGCCCACAACATGCAAGTGGCCCTCGAGCGGATGGAGGACCGGGTGGAGGTGGTGGCATACGTACGGGACGACGCCCGTTCGGAGGAGCTTGCCCTGGCCGAGGATGAGCTCCTTTCGCTTCCGGAGGTGGAGGGGGTTCGATACCTGTCCAAGGAAGAGGCATTGGCCCAGGCCCAAGAGGAACTCCCTGAATTTCAGGAGATCTTCGCCGGGCTGGAAACGAACCCTCTCCCGGCGTCGCTGGAAATATCTCTTACCCCGGGATCCCGGGACCCGGGGACGGTGGCCCGTGTGGCCGAACAAGCAGGCGCGTATCCCTTCGTGGAAGATGTCCGATACGGGGAGGAGTGGGTGGATCGCCTCTTCCTGCTTCGACGGATCGCAGGAATCACGGCCGGGGTCCTCGGGGTGGGATTCGGAGTGGTGGCGACCCTGATCATCGCCACCGCCGTGCGGATCGCCATTTTCGCCCGTCGAGAGGAGATCCACGTGATGCGGCTGGTCGGCGCCCGGGATGGGTTCATCCGACGCCCCTTCCTCCTGGAAGGACTCTTCACGGGCTTGGCCGGTGGGCTCTTGGCCATACTCTTGACCTACGGATCGTACACCGCCGTCTACCATCTCCTATTCCCTCTGGAGTGGCTCACGACCGCCTGGCTCGGATCGGGGATGGCGGCCGGGGGGCTTCTGGGGCTCTTGGCCAGCGCCATGGCCGTCCGGCGATACTTGCGGGAGGTATGATATGAATCCCGTCGATCCCTTGAAGTGGACCCGGTCCATACTCTGGGTGCTCCTCGTGATCCCCCTCTTCCCCGGGAAGGGCGCGGGACAGCAGGAACCCTCGACGGATATCCGCCGAGAGATCCAGGAGAGCCAGATCCGCTTGGAAGAGATCCGTACCGAACGGAGCCGGCTCCAGCAAGACATGGATGTCATCAGGACCCGGGTCCGGAACGTGGCGGACGAGCTCAGAAACATCGAGCGACAGATCAGCACGTCCCGCTCCGTTCTCGACGAAATCCAGTTCCAGATCGATGCTGTGGGTGAGCAAGCGGGAGAAAATGCTCGGGCCCTGGTGCGAACACGTAACCAGCTCCGGGAACGGAGCGCCATACTGGACCGACGCCTCCGGGACATCTACAAGCGAGGACCGCTTCACACCGTGCGGGTCCTGCTCGGAGCCGAATCGTTCACCGATCTCGTTCACCGGTACCGGTACCTACAGATGATCGCCACATACGATCAGGCGCTGGTGGCCAATGTGCGTGAGCTGGAGCGGGAGCTTGTGGGGCAGGATCGGGAACTCCAGGAGAACCTTGCCGAACTGGACCGACTCCGGCAGTTCCAACTCGGGGAGGTGGCTGAGCTCCGGCAGGTGGAAGAGGAACATCAGCGGGCTCTGGAGTCCTTCAGGAGTGAGGAGCGGGAGGCCATGTCCGAGATGGAGCGGCTGGAAGGCGACGAGGCGCGTCTGCAGAGTCTGGTCACCGACCTGGACCGCGGTCAGGGGGGAGAAAGAGCCCGCGGGGCGACCAGCGGGGATGGAGCAGGCGGGGAGCCCGGAATGAGCAGCGAGGACATGGGCCGTCTGGAGTGGCCGGTGGAGGGCCAGGTCATCTACCGTTTCGGCCGGGATGAAGGGCCGGACGGGACAGTTCTCCGTTGGAACGGTGTGGGGATTGCCGCGTCCAGAGGGACCCCGGTGCGTGCCGTCCGGCCCGGGCGTGTGGTCCTGGCGGGCCCCTTCGAGGGATACGGGCCTGCCGTGATCCTGAGCCACGGCGACGGCTTTTACACCCTCTACCTCTACATGGAGGAAACGGGAGTGGTGGAAGGCCGAGAGGTGGAGACGGGACAGGTGGTGGGAACCGTGGGGGGCGGGGGCCTCTTCGATCGTCCACACGTGGAATTCCAGCTCCGAACAGCCACGGAGGGCGGGGCCCCGCAGGCCCTCGACCCCCTCCAATGGCTCCGGCCATTGGAGGATCGGTGAGCGGCCTCCATCCGATCCACGGCCACGAAGAGCTCCGAGAGGCCTTGGCCAGGGTGCATCATCGCGATGGACTCCCCTCCCCTCTTCTCCTCCACGGCCCCCGGGGAGTGGGCAAGCAACGGCTGGCCCACTGGGTGGGCCAGATGGTTCTCTGTGAATCCCCCCGGGCCGAGTCACCGTGCGAGGCGTGCAAGTCGTGTCGACTCCACCTCCGCCTTGAGCATCCGGACTTCCACTGGTATCTCCCTCTCTCTCGTCCTGCCGTCTCCGGAGGACCGGACCGGCTGGACGAAGCCCTGGAAGACGCCCGCCGGAACCGGTTGGACGAGCTCAGGAGCTCGCCGCTGGCCGGGCCGGATCCCGGCGAGCCCCGTGCCCTTCACCTGGGCACGATCCGGAACCTCAGAAAGCGAGCACGACAGCGCCCCTCCATGGGTGCGGATCAAGTGTTCACCGTAGCCGAGGCGGAGCTCCTGGTGGCTCAGGAATCGAGCCCGGAGGCGGCAAACGCGCTCCTGAAGGTCCTCGAAGAACCCCCGGAGGGGACCCGGTTCATCCTTACGTCGAACAACCCGGGCCGGCTCCTCCCCACGGTCCGCTCCCGCTCCGTCGCCGTCCACGTGCCCCCCTTGGCGGCGGAGGAGGTGCGACGCTTCCTCACTGGGGTAGCCGGCGTCTCCGAGGACGATGCGGCCCGCGCCACCCAGTTGGGCCAGGGATCCATCGGGCGCGCCGTCGGCTTCCTCCCCCGTGAGGAAGGGGAGGATCCGATTCTGGACTCCTTGAGGCGGGAGGCGTTTCGGATCGTTCGGGCCAGCCTCGCCCCACGACCCGGAGAGCCTTTCGCCCTGGCCCTGGGATACGCACCCTCGGGGGCTCGTACCGCCGACGACCTGCTCTCCTTCGTGGAAGGGTGGCTTCGGGACCTGGCGGCGGTGGCGGCTGGGGCACCCGAAGCCATCATCAACGCGGATGCCGG
>SKSR01000292.1 GCA_007122885.1 Gemmatimonadota bacterium | reverse complement strand
GAGGCGAAGTGGTATGCGGTGCAGAGCTATTCCGGCCACGAGAACAAGGTCCAGAGGCTCATCCAGCGCCGAATCGACGAAGAGCCGGGCGACGAGCCCGAAGAGAAGGAGATCCAGGAGGTTCTGGTCCCCACCCAGGAAGTGATGGAGATCAAGAACGGGCAGCGGGTCTCCGTCACGCGGCGCCTGTACCCGGGCTACGTGCTGGTGAAAATGGTCCTGAACGAGCGGACCATGCACATCATCAACAACGTGCAGGGGGTCATCAAGTTCGTGGGGGCCGACCGGAATCCCCAGCCCCTCCGGGAGGAGGAGGTAAACAAGATCCTCGGTGTGGAGAGCGTCGAGGACGAGGAGCGGGAGGAGGATGTTCCGTTCCACGTGGGACAGGTGGTGGAGGTGACGTCCGGGCCGTTCTCGGAATTCTCCGGGACCGTTCAGCAGGTCATCCCGGACAAGGGGAAGGTGAAGGTGGAGGTCTCCCTCTTCGGCAGACCCACCTCCGTGGAGCTGGACTTCTCCCAGCTCAAGGGATACTAGCGGGCCGCATCAACCAGCGGGGCGGATAGAGAGATCATGGCGAAGAAGGTCATCGGCTTCATCAAGCTTCACGTCCCCGGGGGGCAAGCGAACCCGGCACCCCCGGTGGGCCCGGCGCTGGGCCAGCACGGCGTGAACATCATGGAGTTCTGCAAGCAGTTCAACGCCCAGACCCAACAGCAGGCGGGGGTCATCGTTCCGGTGGAGATCACGGTCTTCGCGGACCGATCTTTCACCTTCATCACCAAGACCCCGCCCGCGTCCGTCCTTCTCAAGAAGGCCGCAGGGCTGGACAAGGGCTCCGGTGAACCCCACTCGAACAAGGTGGGAAGGGTTTCGGCCAGGCAGGTGCGGGAGATCGCCGAGACGAAAATGCCGGACCTGAACGCCGCCGATCTCGAGGCGGCCATGAAGATGGTGGCGGGCACGGCCCGGAGTATGGGAATCGAGGTGAAGGGCTGACGCCCTGAAACCGGTCCGCAGAACCACGCCGGCGAGCCGCCCGGTGTGGGAGGACCCTACGAGACGGCTCATCCAACAATGCCGAAACGCGGGAAGCAGTTCGCGGACGCGAAACTCCGCGTCCCTCCCGGGGAGCGCTTCGAGCCGCTGGAAGCGGTGAAGCTCGTCAAAGAGCTCTCCTTCGCAAGCTTCGACGAGACGGTGGACCTGGCGGTCCGCCTCGGGGTGGACCCTCGAAAGGCCGACGAAGTGGTACGGGGCACCGTCGTGCTACCCCACGGGACGGGCAAGACGAGCCGAGTCCTGGTGGTGGCCGCGGGAGACAAGGCGAAGGAGGCCGAGGAGGCCGGGGCCGACTACGTGGGGGAAGAGTACCTTGAGAAGATCCAGGGTGGGTGGCTGGACTTCGACGTTGCCGTGGCCACCCCGGACATGATGGGGAAGGTGGGCCCGCTCGGTCGCGTCCTGGGCCCCCGGGGCCTCATGCCGAATCCGAAGGCCGGAACCGTCACCTTCGATGTGGGTCGAGCCGTCGAGGAGATCAAGGCGGGGAAGATCGAATACCGGGTGGACAAGTCCGGCAACGTGCACGGGCCCATCGGCAAGGTCTCCTTCGACTCGGAGCAGCTCGACGAGAACCTCCGGGCCTTCATGGATTCCATCGTGCAGAACCGGCCGGCCGGCTCGAAGGGACAGTACCTCCGGGGGATCACCGTCTCCAGCACCATGGGACCGGGCGTGGCTGTGGAGCCCGGCCTCTTCCGCAGGAGGGCCGCATGAAGCGTCGAGACAAAGAGGCCTTCGTGGCCGAGTTCCGGGAACAGGTCCGGGAGACCCCCATCCTCTACCTGACCGACTTCACCGGTCTGGACGTGAAGTCGATGACCGAGCTTCGGAGGAAGTTGAGGGAGTCGGGGGCTGACTACGTGGTGGTGAAGAACCGGTTGGCCAAACGGGCCCTGAGCGACCTGGAGGTTCCCGACCTCTCCGAGTTCCTCAGCGGTCCCACGGGGGTGGTGGTGGCGAAGGACGGTCCCGTCCCGCCGGCCAAGACTCTGGTGGACTTTGCCAAGGAGCACGACGACCGGCCGGCGTTCAAGGTGGGGGTCCTCCGAGCCTCCATCGTGGACGAGGGCCAGTTCGAGCGGATCGCCAAGCTGCCCTCCAGGGACGAGCTCCTGGCCGAGCTCGTCGGGGCTCTCCAGGCCCCCATGGCCGCACTGGCCGGGGTGCTGCAGGGCAAGCTTCAGGAGACGGTGGGGCTCTTCGAGTCCCTCCGGCAGCAGAAGGAGGCGGCGGGGGAGGAATGAGGCGCGCACCCGGGCCGGGTCCCTCGTCGGATCCGGCCCCGGGCGATCGGATATCCGAGGAAGCCCGTGAAAGTGAAGAAATGGGCTTCCGCACCGAACCCCGGGGACCGACCCGGGAATCCAAGGAGATGTCAGGACGATGGCTACCAATCAGGAAGAACTGCTCGAGACGATCGGGAACATGTCCGTCCTCGAGCTCGCCGAGTTCGTGGAGGCCTTCAAGGAGAAGTTCAACGTGGAGGCCGCCGTGGCCGCCGCACCTGCGGCGGTGGGAGCCGGCGTCGCCGCGGCGGGCGCGGAGGTGGAGGAGGAGAAGGACGAGTTCGACGTGATCCTCGAGTCGGCGGGCGACAAGAAGATCCAGGTGATCAAGGTGGTCCGGGAGATCACGAGCCTGGGCCTCAAGGAGGCGAAGGAGCTCGTGGATGGAGCGCCCAGCCCGGTGAAGGAGGGCGTCACCAAGGACGAGGCGGAGCAGATGAAAGAGAAGCTGGAAGAGCAGGGCGCCGAAGTCGCCCTCAAGTGAGGTCGTTTCGGTCCCGCGAACCGGGCCCCTCCGGGTCCCGGCTCCGACTCCACGGATTTCGTCCCCGGAGGCGCGCTTGCGCCCCGGGGACGTCCGCGCTTCGCCGTCGTAGAACTCCACGTCCCTGGACCTCCCTCCAGGGGCAGCACCGATAGGGGGTGTCCCGTTGGCTAATCAGAACGCTGATCGGCCCGTCGTGAACTTCGCGAAGCTGGAACCGGTGATGCCGATGCCGGACCTGCTCGACGTCCAGCTTCGCTCCTTCGAGAAGCTCATCGAGTCGGAGGAGGATCCGGAAAAGCAGTGGGATTTCTCGTTGGACCGGGTGTTCGGGGAAATCTTCCCCATCACCGACGTGAACGAGAACTTCTCGTTGGACTACGTCTCCTCCTCCCTGAGCGAGCCCAAGTACTCGGTCGAGGAGTGCATCGAGCGGGACATGACCTACGCGGCCCCCCTGAAGGCCACCCTCCAGCTCATCGCATGGGAGGAGGTGGAGGAGGGGGAGCGCCGACCCAAGGACATCATCGAGAAGGAGGTGTACCTGGGGGACCTGCCCCTCCTGACCGAACTGGGCACCTTCATCATCAACGGGGCGGAGCGGGTCGTGGTCAGCCAGCTCCATCGTTCGCCGGGCGTGGTCTTCGAAGAGAATATCCACCCCAACGGCACCAAGCTGCACAGTTCGCGGATCATCCCGTTCCGGGGGTCGTGGGTCGAGTTCACCATCGACATCAACGATGTCTGCTACGTCCACATCGACAAGAAGAAGAAATTTCCCGCCACCGCCCTTCTGAGGGCGTTCGGGTACGGGATGGACGAGGATCTCTACGACCTCTTCTACGAGCGCGAGTCGGTGGACGTGAACGAGGACCTGCTGGAGAACCCTCAGGCGGTCCTTAACGCGGTTCTGGCCGATGATGTGGCCGACCCGGAGACGGGCGAAGTGATCCTGGAGGCCGGTGCAGTCCTCACGGACGAGGCCCTCAAGCGCCTGGAGCGGGCCGGGATCGCCTCCATCACCTACTACGCCCGTCCGCAGGCCGGTGAGCGGGGCGCCAGCGCCATCGTGCAGCGAACCATCGAGAAGGACCCCACCTCGAACGAAGAGGAGGCCCTTCACGCCATCTACTCCCTGTTGAGGCCCGGGGAAGCTCCGAATATGGAGACGGCCCGGGAGGCCCTGGACCGGGTATTCTTCGACCCCAAGCGGTACGATCTCGGTCGGGTGGGCCGGTACAAGATCAACCAGCGCTTGGGTCTGGAGGTCCCCCGGACGGAGACCGTGATGACCACGGAGGACTTCGTGGCCATCTTCGACTACCTCCTGACCCTGAACGAGGGCCGGGGCTTCATCGACGACATCGACCACCTGGGCAATCGTCGGGTGCGGACGGTAGGCGAGCTCATCGCCAACCAGCTCTCGGTGGGCCTCTCCCGGATGGCCCGCCTGGTCCGGGAGCGGATGTCGATCAACACGGACCCGGATAAGGTCTCCATCGACGACCTGGTGAACGCCCGGACCGTGTCCGCGGTCATCCAGGCCTTCTTCGGCTCGTCCCAGCTCTCCCAGTTCATGGATCAGACGAACCCGCTGGGGGAGATGACCCACAAGCGGCGGGTTTCGGCCCTGGGGCCCGGCGGGCTCTCCCGGGAGCGGGCGGGCTTCGAGGTTCGGGACGTCCACTACTCCCACTACGCCCGGCTCTGTCCGGTTGAGACGCCGGAGGGGCCGAACATCGGGCTGATCTCGTCTCTGACCACCAATGCCCGGGTGAACGACCTGGGCTTCATCGAGACGCCGTACCGGAAGGTGGTGGACGGCCAGGTCACCGACG
>SKSR01000288.1 GCA_007122885.1 Gemmatimonadota bacterium | reverse complement strand
CGCCTTGAAGGAGTGCACCGCCGTCTCGATGCCGAAGGCGTAGACGAGCTGAAGGCCTTCATCGAAGTACGCCTGCGCCCGGTCCGAGTCCGTGGTCACCGTGCGTGACCGGTCTCCCAAGGTGCCGTAGAGGGGAACCTCCTCTCCCAGCTCCGTCCCCACGGCCTCCTGGCCCACCAGCGGGGAAGATCCCACCGCGAGCCCGGACGAAAGAAGGAACAGGACGAGAAGGCCGAGCCGAACGGGTCGAAGGGAGGACCCGGCCTGGTAGCGGGACCCGGTCGGAGCCGGCGTCCCGCAGAGACCGGCTGGGAAGCTGGAAGTGGACGGCGGAGTGGACAAAGCCGGCATGCATGCTCTCCCGGATAAGAGTTCGGGCTCGGTCGGGGCCACATCCGGACCCCGGCTCCAAGGACACCCTACCACGGGCCGCGGAAGGGGGAAAGACGTCCTGCCGGCTTGAGCCGGGGTTCCCTCCGACCCGAGGCGAGGGCGATCCCCGGCAGGACGATCCGTATCCCCCCGAATCACGCCCCGGAGGTGAGCTCGACGACCTGGGTGTCGTCCTCGGCTTGGGCCAGGGCGGCGTCCAGCTCGGCCTGGGACGCGAAGGGCGCCCCGGCCACATCCCGGACGGGCACATCCACCGCCAGCGGATCGACCCTGAACGGATAGGGCGTCACCTGTACAGTCTCCGGGTCGGTCCAGCGAGCGCGCAGCGCCCCATACCCTTCCACAGGCCGGAAAGCTTCACCCGATAGCCACCGCGGGACGGTCCCTTCCTCCGCCTCGGGGGAGGCCAGACAGAGGAAGAGGGAGAGGTGATCCAGGAGCTGCAGGTGCGCCAGATCTCCTCGAAGCCTCCCACCCGACGGCGCCTCTTCGCCCAAGAGATCCAACAGCTCGAAGCGGCGCTCCTCCTCGTGCTCCAGGAACTCCACCGGGGCGTTCTCCTTGCCCAGCTCGCTGTAGTGGAGGCTCACGAGCACCCCTGCGTAGGGATGGAGCTCGGCCACCCGGTCGATCCCCTCCGCGGCCGCCCGATACTTCTCCGCCAGAGGAAAGGTCATGAAGTCGTGAGGAAGTCCCGTGTCGGGATCCAGCTTGGGGCGGGCGTCGAGAGCCCTCCAGCCAAGGTCGTGGAGAGCGGTGGCGAGCACCACCGTATCCGGCAGACCGTCCCCTTCGGCGCCCACGGCCCAGACCCGGGCCAGCTCACCGGAGATCAGCCCGTGCTCGTGTTGCTCCACCAGGCGAAGCCGCCCCTTTCCCCTCCGCTGAACCAGCAACCGATCACCTCCTGCCATGAGATGCTCGCGGGCGGGAACGCCCCGTCCGCCTCCGGGGTCCTGCGGTACGCCGGCATGGACGAGGCGGGGGACCGCACCCCCCCGACGCTCCCAGATGCATCCCCGGCGCGGACCGCCGACCGGCTCCCTTTCGGCGGAACGATGGGAGCGGGCCGGACGGTAGACAACTCCCGAAGTCAACCGATGAGGAGAGCGATGCCGTCCCTCCAACCCGAAGGCCGCCGGTGACCCTCCTTCTGGATGCCCACGGGCTCGCCAAGAGCCACGGTGGCCGGGTTCTGTTCCAGGACGCCCGGTTCTCCCTGGAGCGTGGCGAAAGCGTGGGGGTCGTGGGCCGAAATGGATCGGGCAAGTCCACCCTCCTCCGGATCCTGGCCGGCGGGGAAGCTCCGGACCAGGGTACGGTTTCCTTCAAGAAGGGCACCACCGTCGCCCTACTCCCCCAGGAGCCGATCCTGGACCCGGCACGGAGCGTCTTCGAAACGGTGGGTGAAGGGCGCGCGGACCTCCAGTCCCTCCTGGACCGTTACCAACGGGTCGCCGAGGAGCTGAGCGGCACGGACGACCCGGAAGCGCTGGAGAGCCTTCTGGCACGCCAGGCCAACCTGGCCGCCCGCATCGACGAGCGGGACGGTTGGAGCTGGAGTCACCGGGTGGAGGAGATTCTCACCCGACTGGGGATCGATGGGTGGCGGCGGCCGGTGGAGCACCTTTCGGGGGGAGAGCGTCGTCGGGTGAGCCTGGCCCGGGCCCTCCTCTCGGATCCGGACCTCCTCCTCCTGGACGAGCCCACGAACCACTTGGACGCCGAAACCGTCCTGTGGCTGGAGGAGACGCTGTACGACTTCCCGGGAGCCTCGGTCGTGGTGACCCACGACCGATACTTCCTGGACCGTGTGGTGGACCGGATGGTGGAGGTCGGTGACGCGGGCCTCATCGAGTTCCAGGGCGGATACACCGAGTACCTGGAGGCCCGGACCCGACGGGAGGCCCTGGCGGACGAGGAGGACCGGAAGCGCCGGCGCGCCCTGGAGCAGGAGCTGGAATGGGCCCGACGGTCCCCGCCGGCCCGAACCGGGAAGCAGAAGGCTCGCAGGGAGCGAGCCCGGGAGATGGCACGGGACCAGGAGGCCCGGGACCGGAAGCGGCAGGGGGAGGTGCGGCTGGAGGTGGGAGAGGGGCCCCGTCTGGGTCGGAAAGTCCTCGAGCTCGACCACGTGACGAAGGGATACGAAGACCAGGTCCTCATTGGGAGCTTATCGGACCGTCTTCTGACCGGTGAGCGGATCGGCGTGGTTGGACCCAATGGATCCGGGAAGACCACCCTCCTCCGACTCATCATCGGTGAGGAGGAGCCCGATTCGGGAGAGGTGATCCTGGGGGAGACCACCCGGATCGGCTACTTCGACCAGGCCCGGGAGTTGGACGAGACCCTCACGGTGGAGCGAGCGGTGTCCGAGCGGGATTGGGTGGAAGTGGGCGGAGAGAGCGTTCACCTCCGCGCCTACCTCAACCGCTTCCTTTTCCCTCCCCACGTCCAGAAGCAAAAGGTGAGCGCCCTTTCGGGGGGTGAGAAGAACCGGCTCCTCCTGGCCCGGCTCTTCCTCCACGACTTCAACCTCCTGGTCCTGGACGAGCCCACCAACGACCTGGATCTGGATACCCTTCAGGTCCTGGAAGACACTCTCCAATCCTTCCGGGGCTGCCTGGTGGTGGTGAGCCACGACCGCTACCTCCTGGACAAGCTCGCCACTTCCCTCTGGGTGTTCGAGGGGAACGGCCGGATCCACCGGCACCACGGAGGCTGGGACGCGTACCTGGCGCGCAGGTCGGAAGTCCTGGAGAAGGAACGGGCGGAGGAGCGAGAGGAGGAAGCTCGAAAGAGGGAGGCCCGCCGAGGGAGAGCCCAGGCTCGCAGGGATCGGAAGGAGGAAAGCCGGCCCGCCCGCCTCTCCTACCGGGAGCAGAGGGAGCTCGAGTCCACGGAGGAACGGATCGAGACCCTGGAGGCGGAAAAGGAGGAGCTGGAGGAACGCATGGCGGACCCGGAGCTCTACAAGAAGGACCCGGACGAGGCGAGCCGGACCGCCCGACGCTACGAAGAGCTTCAGGGCGAGCTGGAGGCTCTCTTCGAGCGATGGCTGGAGCTGGGAGAGCGCTCTCGGTGACCCGGCGGGCCTCCGAGCCCGGCCCCGACGAGCTTTCCAGCTCCCGGCGCGGAGGCCGAGCTACCGGTCTTCGGTGGCCGCCCGGTACGTGGCCGAGATGGTGGCCTCCTCCAGGTAGTGGTAGAAGGGGAGCTCCGCGAAGGGACCCAGGTCCTGGGCGATCCCGGCCAGCACCTGGTCCAGGGACTCTCCACGGGCCGCCCGAAGCGCCACGGCGTGGTAGATGGCGGCCACGTTGTCGTAGTAATACTCGAGTCCCGCTTCCAGCTCCTGCCGGCTCTGGCCCTCCACGTAGCCATGGCCCGGGATCCACCACTCCGCCGGAAGCTCCATGGCCCGTTCCAGAGTGGTGAGGTGTTCCCTGGCGTACCCTTCACCCAGAGAGGCCGCCACCCCGTTGAAGTAGAGCTCGGAGAGGAACGCCACGCCCTCGTCGGGCAGGAGCACCACCGTATCCCCCCGGGTGTGTCCCGGCCCGAAGTAGTGGAGCTCGAAGGTTCGCCCTCCGACCCGGAGAGCCATGAAGTCGCTGAAGGTGAGGTGAGGAAGCGTGGGCGGGTGGGGCGAGCCGGCTTCCTCCGCCGCTGCGCGGGACGCGGCGATGTCCTCGTACGCATGCTCGTGGGCCAGGATGGTGGCGTCCTCGAAGGCAGGGTTGCTGTTGATGTGGTCCCCGTGGGGTGAGGCGTTGATGAGGTAGCGGATGGGCTTGGAGGTCACCTGGCCGATGGCCTCGATCATCCGCTCCCCTTCCTCCATGTTCGCCTGGCCGTCCACCACCACGACCCCCTCCTCCGTCACCACTACCAAGGAGTTGGTCCGGACGATCTCATCCTCTCCCTGAAGCGCCAGGGGACCTTCGTAGACGTATACGTCCGGGACGATCTCCACGAGCTGGGGAGTGAAGTCCACCCCGGGTACACCCTGGGCTCCGAGCCCGGAAACCCCCGCCACCAGGAGCCCCACCGATGTGACCACGGCCCACCGCTTCATCGCCTCGCCTCCTCCTCGAAGAGTCCGGATCCGATTCGCCAGATTAGCGTGGCCCGAAGGGCGAAGCAACGGCTTTCCCTCCTCGGGGTCAGCGTCCTAGTGTAGTGTCGCAGAAGTCCCGTGGCATTTGAGCGCCGCTGCATCCGCTCCAGCTGTGTTGCTCCTCCTCGACGTAGCGCTGCTATGCCTCGTCGTCGCGCCTTGCTGGAGCGG
>SKSR01000242.1 GCA_007122885.1 Gemmatimonadota bacterium | reverse complement strand
TCACTGCGCTGAACGGCGGGCCGCACTTCACCTTCAACGAGGCGATCTCGTTTCAGGTGATCTGCTCGAACCAGGAGGAGGTCGATCACTTCTGGGACCGGCTCTCCGCGGACGGTGACCCCGCCGCACAGCAGTGCGGATGGCTCAAGGACCGCTTCGGTGTGTCCTGGCAGGTGGTCCCCGTGCAGCTACAGGAGCTACTGGAGCGTCCGGACCCCGAGAGAACGGGCCGGGTGATGGAGGCCCTCTTGGGGATGAAGAAGCTCGACATCGCCGGCCTCCAGCAGGCGTACGACGGCCCGGCTCCGAGCGACCCCACCCCCACCGCTGAAACACCGTAAGGTACCTCGTCCTCTTCTGCAGCGAGGAACCCCTGACGCGGAGCATCCCCCGGCCCCACGGCAGCCAGGTCGTCCACTATTGGGACGGCTTGTCCCATGCCCGCTTGCGTCCCCCGGGGACCCAACGCACGGTTCGGTCCCGCTCGGGGCCGGCGGGGGCCAGGGCACCCGTTCCCCCGGAGACGAGACCGCGCCTTCCTCCTCCCGGTGGCACGGCTTGTGCGAGCACCCCTGGTTCTTTTGCCCAACTCGAGCGAACGGCCTCGGACGGCGGGCCCGGCACTCCGGCTCGTCCCGGCCAGGCCTCGCACCGGGAGGATGCATGGGTAGGGGAACATGACGGGCATCGTGAGAACCGGATTCTGGCTCGGGGTCTATCTGGCGGCCGTGCTGGCGCCGCTGGGCCTCCTCCTCGTGGCGCCAACCCCCCGAGGGGGTGGCTTTTGGTGGGACACCGCCATGGGGCTCGGCTTCGCGGGTCTGGCCATGATGGGGGTGCAGTTTCTCCTCACCGCTCGCTTCCGAAGGGCCACAGCCCCCTTCGGCATCGATGTGATCTACTACTTTCACCGCTACCTGGCCTACGTCCTTGTGGCGGTCCTCGTGGCCCACCCCATCATTCTCATCCTCATCAACCCGGCCCAGCGGGCCTACCTGAACCCATTGGAAGCCCCCGTTGAGATGACGGCGGGCACGCTCTCCCTCTTCCTCCTCCTGGCGCTGGTGGTCACCTCCGCCTGGAGGAAGCCCCTGGGCATTCCCTACGATGGATGGCGTGTGGCACACCTGGGCCTTGCCGTGGCAGCCATGGCCCTGGGGTTCTATCACATGTGGGCCATCGGCTACTACTCCGGAACCCCCGTGGTTCGCGTGGTCTGGGCGCTCATCGGGCTTTCCGTCCTGGCCGTGGTCTTTCGGGTCCGCCTCCTCCGTCCGTGGCGGCTCCTTCGTAAGCCGTTCCGTGTGAGGGAGGTCCGGGAGGAGCGAGGGAGCTCCTGGACCCTTGCCGTGGAACCGGAGGGACACGGCGGCTTCACCTTCGAGCCCGGCCAGTTCGCGTGGCTGACCCTCCGGCACTCTCCTTTCGCCATGCGGGAACACCCCTTCTCCATCGCCTCCGGCCCTTCCCCTGACGGACGGCTCGAGTTCACCATCAAGGAGCTGGGGGACTTCACCCGAACCGTAGGGGAGATCGAGCCTGGAGAGACGGCGTACGCTGACGGCCCGTACGGGGCCTTCTCCATCGACCGACACCCGGATGCGGCGGGGTACGTCTTCATCGCGGGAGGGATCGGCGTCGCGCCCATGGCCAGCATGCTGCGGGCCCTGGCGGACCGGGAAGATCCAAGGCCCCACACCCTCTTCGCCGCCCACAGCGACTGGGAGCGCATTCCCCTGAGGGACGAGTTCGAGCGTCTGAAGGGACATTTGAACCTGGAGGTGGTACACGTGTTGGAGGAACCGCCTGAGGGCTGGTCCGGGGAAACCGGTTGGATCACGCACGAGCTGCTGGACCGACACCTCCCCGAAAATCGGGATGAGATGGAGTACTTCATCTGCGGCCCGATACCCATGATCCAGAAGGTGGAAGGGTTCCTGGGTGAGCTGGGCATCCCCACCTCGCGAGTACATACCGAGCTGTTCGACCTGGCCTGAAACGAGGAGGGCATCCATGAGAGAGAGACTCGCCAAGGCGGTGGCCCTGTTCACCGGCGTACTGGTCGTGGGAGGGGCGTTTCTGTTCGGGGCGTTCCAGCGTACCAGCCCCGACGTGGCAGTGGCCGGACCAGCGGACGCTCGGGCGGTGGAAGAGCGGGTCCAGCCCGCCGACACTCTGGTAGAGATGGGACGGCGGGTCTACGAGGAACAGGACTGCGCGCTCTGCCACTCGATCGCAGGCGAGGGAAGCCCGAGAAGCCCCCTGGACGGGGTGGGCGACCGCCTCGACGCCGAGGAGCTCCGCCTCTGGGTTGTCGACCCGCAGGCGGTGTCCCCGGGCGTCCGTAAGCCCGCGTACGACGACTTGCCGGAGGACGAGGTGGAAGCCGTGGTGGCGTACTTGCAGAGCCTCACCAACTCGAATCGCTGAGGGGGACGTCTCCCGGAAGCGGACGGGCTCACCGGCTCACCCCACCGGAGCCCAGCCGCGCCGGGAAGCCGCGACTGGAGGTCCTGAGGGACCCTTGACCCCGCCATGATCCCGGCTCCCGTGGTCTGGAGCACGCTCCTGATCGCGGGGCCGCTCCTGGCGGCCTTGGTGGCCCTGAGCGATCGAGCCCGCACGATCCGCCTGGGGCTCGCTTTTGGGTCGGGAGCCGCCCTGGCCGGAAGCGCCGGCCTGTGGCGCGAGGTCGTAGCCACCGGGCCCATGCGCCACCTGGTGGGCGGCTGGGGGGCGCCCCTGGGGATCGAGCTCGGAGCCGACGGGCTCTCGGTGGCCATGCTGACGCTCACCGCGGTAGTAGGGTCAGCAGTCAGCCTCCATGCCACCGCCTACTTCGGGGATCCTCCCACCTCCGGGGTCCGCCAGGCACCCTCGGGACGGGGTGCGCGCTTCTTTGCCCCGCTCTGGCTCCTCCTCTGGGCGGCTCTGAACGGGGTCTACCTCTCCCGCGATCTCTTCAACCTGTACGTGACGTTGGAGATCCTGGGGCTCTCGGCTGCGGCCATGGTGACCCTGGCGGTGACCTCCAAGGCCATGACGGCGGGGCTTCGCTACCTCCTGGTGTCGCTGGTGGGCTCCCTTCTCTTCGTGTTCGGTGTCGCGCTCCTCTACGCAACCTACGGAGTGCTCTCGCTGGAGGGGCTGGCGGCAGCAGCCCCGGCCGGGCCCGTGCCCGCGACGGCCCTGGCCGCCATGACCGTGGGGCTGTCCATGAAGACGGCCCTCTTTCCCTTCCACGGCTGGCTTCCGCCGGCCCATTCCTCGGCGCCGGCGCCGGGTAGCGCGCTCCTATCCGGGCTGGTGGTGAAGGCCTCGTTCTACGTGCTCCTACGCCTTTGGGTGGATGTCTACGCCGCCAGCGCCCAGGCGGCCCTCCTCATGCTGGGCATCCTGGGCGGGGCGGCGATCCTGTGGGGTTCGGTCCTGGCGCTCCGGCAGACGAGGCTGAAGCGGCTAGTGGCCTACTCCACAGTGGCCCAGCTCGGCTACCTCCTGGTCATGTTCCCCCTCCTCATGGCTCCCGGAGAAGAGGGAGTCACGGGCGGACACCTCCAAGCCCAGGCACAGGCCTGGTCCGGCGGCATCTACCACGCCCTCAGCCACGGAGTGGCGAAGGCGGCCATGTTCCTGGCCGCCGGATGCCTGAGCTACGCGGTATCCCGTGATTCTCTGGCCTCGTTGTCGGGCTTGGCCCACCGACTTCCCCTGAGCTTCTTCGCGTTCGGGTTGGCGGGGATGAGCCTGGCCGGGATCCCCCCCTCCGGCGGATTCGTATCCAAGTGGCTGATGATGCGGTCGGCCATGGACTCGGGACGGTGGGGATGGGCGCTCCTCATGGCGTTGGGTGGGATCCTGACGGCGGTGTACGTGCTCCTGGTGGTGCGTCGTGGGCTAGGGCCCGGTACGGGACCACCATCCGGCACGGAGCCGCGGCTCGCAGCGGCGACGGTACCCGACCCGGGCACCGAGGATGCCCCGCAAAGTCGGCCCGGCAGCGGGACGCCCCGGTTGCGCTCCGTCCCACGGCGCATGGAGTGGACGGCGGTGGGCCTGGCCCTCTTGACCGTCCTCATGGGAGTTCGGGCCACCGAGATCCTGGCGCTCCTCGAAATCGTGGGAGGTCCGCCGTGGAGGTAGCGGCCCAGTGACCGTGCTCCTGGTGGCGTCGGTAGCGCTTCCGGCGGCTCTGGCCCTGTGCTGGCCCTGGCGGGCCCTCCGCCCCGTGGGGATGGCCATGGCGCCCTGGGCTGCGGCTCCGGCACTGGCCCTGGCCCTGGGTGCGCTGATGTTCCCGAGGACCGGGCCCTGGGTGGAGATCCCCATGCTGCTTTCGGGGCTTCGGCTGGGGGTGGACTCGGTGGCAGCGGCCTTCCTCCTCGTGACCGCGTTCCTCTGGCTCGCAGGGGGCGCCTTCGCCCGGAGCTACCACAGGCGAGACCCGCGGAGGGAAGCATTCTTCGTTTTCTTCCTTCTCACGATGGCCGGGAGCCTGGGCCTGATCCTGGCGCAGGACCTGGTGAGCTTCTACCTCCTCTTCGCCCTCATGACCTTCTCGGCCTACGGGCTCGTGATCCACGCCCGCAGCGGGAAAGCCATCCGGGCGGGGCGGGTCTACCTGGCCCTGGCCATCGCCGGGGAACTGACCTTGCTCATGGGAGTCCTGGCCCTGGTGGGCTCGGCTG
>SKSR01000257.1 GCA_007122885.1 Gemmatimonadota bacterium | reverse complement strand
GGCTCCGCAGGGCCCGGGTCTTTTCAGGCCCCCCGCTCGCGAACGCCCTCCTACCAGTCCTCCGGTCCTTCTTTGCTCGGCCTTTTCGCGACGGCTGGCGAGCCGCGGCGGTGGCTTCTATACTTCCGCCCGTCGTGGGGCATGAGGCATTCGGGGATGCGGTCCACATGGCTGTTCCGCTCTCCTCGGAAATGGATGTTCCTGGGGGGTGATTTCATGGAGGGGCGTGAATTGAAGGAGTTGTCGTCTTCCGAGCAGGAGGAGGCGAGGAAGGCCTATCATCGGAAGGAGCAGATGCCGTCTCCGGCTGGTGGCGTTCTGGAGCCGGTCCGGGTGCAGCCCCGGGAGGAAGGGGGTGCTCTCGTGGTCTTCGAGTGCACCACATCCCATGTCCGCTACGGTTTGGAGATCCCGAAGGCCACGTCGTCGGAGCGGAAGAAGGTCCGGGCCATGATCACCTCCAGTCAGGACCCGCATTGCCCACGATGCGGGTCCTCCGAGCGCCTGAGGCGAGTGGGCGAATTCCTGGGGTGTAGTCGGTGCGGAGTGGTGTATGCCACCGTTCGCTGACCGGCCCCTCAGCGGGATTCGGGGCCGCGCAGAACCCTCACCAGGCAGGGTTGGCCCGCTCCGGACGAGCCCATTAGATTACTCTGGGCCTGAATAGGCCCTGCGGAAGAGACCCACGCGTCCTTGGCAGAACCGCCCTTCGGAGCCTTCGCACATGTCCCAACCCTTTCCGACGTCCGAAGAATACGACGAGCGGGCCCATCATCTCTACAGCGAAGGTGACCTGGAAGGAGCGCTGGAAGTCCTGAAGGAGGGGATCGCTCTCTATCCCAACTCCGTCGAGCTCTACGTAGGGCTGGGGTACGCTCGCCTTGCCCGAGAGGAGTTCGCATGGGCGAGAAGGGCCTTCGAGCGGGCGCTCATTCTGGATCCGGGGCACGAGGATGGGATGGTCGGAATGGGGGAGGTTCTCCTCCGACTTGGGCACCCGGAGGCGGCGCTTCAGCTCTTTCGGGAAGTGGAGGCCAGGGGCTACCACGACGATTTGGAGCTCATGATCTCCATGGGCCGCGCCCTCTACCGGGAAGGGTTATTCGAGGACGCGCGGCAGATGTTCGCGCAGGCGGCGGCGGCTCGGCCGGAGAGCCCCGAGGCGGTGGCATCCTTGGGCTACGCCCTCGCCCAGCTCGGAGACGAAGTGAGCGCTTGTCGGCAGATCCGCCGGGCGCTCCGGTTGGACCCGGACTTCCACGAGGCCCGCCTCCATCTGGCGCACATCCTCTACGATCGAGGTGACTGGGAGGGAGCGCTCCGGGAGTTCGAAGGGGTTCCTCCCCAGGACCACTGGGACACCCTCTCGGTGTGGAGGACGGTGGAGCTCAAGGAGGCCCTGGGGTCGTTGGAGGAGGAGGATCCGGCCGTTCGCCCGTGGTCCGAGCGCCTCCGAGAGCTGGAGCGAGTGGTGGACCCGGTGGACCAGCTCCTCGCGGAGGTGGAAGTCAGCGTGATGGGATCCGGTTTCTCCGTGTTCAGGGATCCCGGACAGCTCGAGCTTTTCGAGGGCGGAGGGAACGAGGGGGAACGCGCCATCGTTCGTCTCCCAGACGGACATGTTCTTCAGGGGACCGCCGGAGAGATCGTGGGACAGATGCGGGACCGGGCCGGCTTCGGCCACGAACCCCTGTCCCATTACATGAGGCGGATGGCGGAGCGGTGGCGCGAACAGCTGGGCCTCGAAATTCCCTTCTCGGATGCGGAGTCCTTCGTCAAGGCCGCCGTCCGGGAAGGACTCCTTCGGATCGAGGAGCGTTGATCCCTCCGTAGGACCTGGAGGTGGCTCTCCACCCTCAGGATCTCAGTTGACGCTTTGGAGGGAGGACGGAAGTTCATGAGCGGTAGGGAGAGGATGGGCGTGGACTCCTCGGTGGTCGAGCGGCTTTTCCAGGTTCTGGTGGAGGAGGTTCGGGAGTCCCGTCCCGAGTATCTCAGACGACCATTCACCGTGGCAGAGATCTACCAGACCCTCGTGCCGTACAGAAGCCACCGGGATGCCATCGGTGTGGAGCTGAACGCCGACTACGAGGATGCGCTCCTCCGGCTCCTGGCTGGGGAGGGGGAGTTCCTCTTTCTGGATTCCGACCCCGCTCGTCGCAGACTCCGGGCCGAGGTGGACTCGAAGAACCCGAACACGGGCATCTATCGGGACTACGCCGCCGTAGAGGTCCGGCTCAACCCGGTCTTCGTGCCGGAAGCCGCTCCTCGGGCCGGCGAGAACGCACCTCAGGGTGGGGTCCAGCACAGCCTGGATGAAGTGGGTTTTGGTTCCCCGTCGGGGGTGGAGCCACGGGGAGAAGACGATTCCGGACCGGCAGCGCCGGAACTCGGTGCTCAGGGGGCTTCGTCGCCGCACGAGGGCCCCCAGGAGCGCGAGGATGCGGGGTCCGGAAACGGCCGCGGCCGGAGCCGGGCCGCCTCCGACGGGACCGATCGACGCCCCAGGTCTTCCGAATCGGACCTGGCCGGGGGAGGATCCGAAAATCCGGAGCTCGGAGCTTCCGCCGAGGAAGCTTTTCGGCCCGAAGTCGCAGGAGAGGAGACGGAGGCTCCTTCCCGGAGTCGGGGCACCGCACCGGCATCGAACGAGTCCCGAGGTATGGTGTCCTCGGAGCCGCGGGGCGGTTCGTCCGAGCCCACCGCCGTCCACGACGTCCCGGAGGAGTGCCCGGACTGCCGGGGGGACCTCCCTTTCCGGGACACGCTCCGGTACTGTCCTTTCTGTGGAACGAACGTCTTCGTGGTGGATTGTGGGGAATGCGGAGAGGAGTTGGAGCGGGCCTGGCGCTTCTGTGTAGCGTGCGGTACTTCCGTGGCCGAGTGAGCCAGGGCCGATCGGCACGGCTCGCCCTTTTCGTTCTCTTACCACTCTTCGGCGGGTGCGCTCCGGAACCCGAACCTCCGTCGGACCCGGAGCTGAGAGAGGCGCTGGCTCTGGATGATGCCACCCCCATTCATCGCATAGACCTGAGCGGACGGGGTGCCGAAAATCGGATCCTTCCACCCCGGACCGAGATTCGACAGGGGGATGTGGTCCAATTCGTGGTCCTGGACCGAAGGGTCCATCACGTGCGCTTCCTCACCGACTCCCTATCCGCCCCGGCGGTACGCTTTCTGGAACGAACGCGTCAGCTCGCAAGCCCCCCGTTGGCCAACCGTGGCGACCGCTACGTGCTCTCCTTCGCGGATGCTCCCCCGGGAACCTATCCGTTCGTAGTGGAAGGGCATGGGGAAGCGACCCCCGGCTGGATACATGTGGACGGCCGGTGAGCGGAGGCCCCGCCGAGCTCCCGCGTCCATTCCTCGTGCGTGTGTTGCTCGGGATGCGTCCCCGGTCCGGTCGGGTGGCGCAGGCCACGACCCGGGCCCTATACTCCTGCCCGCGACCACCGGGGAACACGGGCGATGGAACGTGCCGGGTCGGTCCGGAGAGTCGCTTTTCCCCTCCGGGGGATCCGTGCGGGAGCCGAGAGAGGCTCCCCGACGATTGGGCTCATGGGATCGAGAGGATGGCTTGAACGTGTCCAGGATCGCATCGGTTCCCGGGGATGGCGTGGGAAGGGAGGTGGTAGCGGAGGCGACCCGGGTCCTGAACCGGGTGAGCTCGAGGAAGGGGCTGGGGTTCCAGGTTACGGAATGGGACCTGGGAGCCGATCGCTACCTCCGCGAGGGCGTATCGATCACGGAAGAGGAGTTCTCCACCCTGGCCTCGGATTACGACGCCATACTCCTGGGGGCTCTCGGAGACCCAAGGGTGGAGGACAACCGGCACGCTCGCGACATTCTCCTGGGCCTCCGGTTCCGTCTGGATCTCTACGTGAACCACAGGCCCTGCCACCTCCTGGACCGGTCCCTTTCTCCCCTGCGGGGAGGGCCGGGCTCGGGTTTTCGCCTGGACATTTTCCGGGAGAACACGGAGGGGGTATACGCCAACCTGGGAGGACGGTTGAGAGCCGGAACCCAGGACGAGGTGGCGGTTCAGGAGGATGTGAACACGCGAAGGGGGGTCGAGCGGATCGTCCGGGCCGCGTTCACCTTCGCCCGGGAACGGGGGAGGGGGCGGGTCACCATGGTGGACAAGGCCAACGCCATGCCGCACGTGGGAGGGCTCTGGCGTCAGGTCTTCCGGGAGCTGGGCGACGAGTTTCCCGAGATGGAAACCGACGTCATGTATGTGGACGCCATGGCTATGGACCTGGTTCGCCGTCCGGAGCGGTACCAGGTTCTCGTCACTTCCAATCTGTTCGGGGATATCCTGAGCGACCTGGCTGCCGTCCTCACCGGTGGGCTGGGCCTGGCCCCTTCGGCCAACGTGCATCCTGGCCGCCACGCTCTCTTCGAGCCGGTCCACGGGTCCGCCCCGGACATCGCCGGAACGGGAACGGCCAATCCCATGGCCGCCATTCGCTCGGTGGCCCTGCTATTCGAGCATCTGGGCCACCCGGAGGCGGCTCGGGAGGTGGAGGAGGCGGTGCGGGCGGCCATCGCCCAGGGCGTGGCCACCCCGGATCTAGGAGGCGGAGCCTCCACCCGGGAGGTGGGCGCGTGGATCGAAGAACGGTTGAGCGAAGATAGGGAATAAACCGCAGATCCCAACGGGAAGGACGGACATGGCGGAACGGCGTACCATC
>SKSR01000338.1 GCA_007122885.1 Gemmatimonadota bacterium | reverse complement strand
GATCCGATCCAGGAGCTGGAGGTAGGTGTCCACCGCCTTCCACACCGTTTCCCGGTGGCGGATCGACTCGCCCAGGTAGTTGAGGGTGACGGAAAGCCCTTGAGCGTTCACGGACCGGGTGGCTTCCAGCGCCGACTCCACCGTCTCTCCAGCCACGAACCTCCGGCTGAGTGTCCGGGTCACCGGGACCTCGGTGGCCAGCCGGCGAGCGGTCTTGGAGTCTCCCAGAACCTGGAACCCCTTACGTAGCATCCGGCGGCTCCTCGTCCGTTCGCTTCCGTTCGATGGCCTCCTCCAAGAGCTCCTGGACCCGGTGCAGGGGTAGGTCCTCCAGCTCACCCTGGACCCGGTCCCGGTCGGTCCCCATGGCGAGGGTCGGGGTCTCCACGTGGCCCACCACGCCGAGTCCCGTCTCCGCCCAACGGGGAAAGACCAGGTACCCCCTGAAGGGAGCCTCCAGGTCCCCCACTCTTTCCACCTCGATGGACACGGTGTATGGATGCCCGTCCGAACCTCCGAATCCCGGCGGGCGGTCGTGCTCCCGGAAGTAGCCTCCGAGGGTGGCGTCCGCCGTACCGTGGATGTCGAGCTCGTCGCCGGCCCCTTCGCCGGGTTCGGATTCGGGGGGGTCGCCCGTGAAAGCCATGGGGCACCCTCCACGTTTGCGGTTCGTGAGTCCTGCGGACGGTGGTCCTCGGGCCCTCCGACTCGACCCCGTCTTCCCCCGGTGGGTAAGGGAAGGCGGAGGTCGGCCCCGGGCCTCGCTCGGACCGTGGTTGCGGACCGACCCCATCAAGGTAAGGGGAGAGTCGGGAAGGGAGGTAGGGTGGGGGATTCGCGTTGCTCCGCCTACCGGCCTTCGATAGACTTGGCCCCCGGTCCTCTGCGGAGTGCGAGGGTGCGGGACGGAAGAGCCGGGGGACCGTAGTAGAGGGTCCGTCCGAGGTGTATCTACGAGGCCAGAGAGGAGGGAGCGTGAAGGCGGCCATATTCTCCGAACACGGTGGTCCGGAGGTGGTCCGGGTGGAGGACGTGGATGTCCCCGAGCCCGGCCCGGGCGAGGTACGGATCCGGGTCCGAGCCGCGTCGTTCAACCACCTGGACCTCTGGATCCGCAGGGGCCTGCCCATCGAGATCCCAATGCCCCACATCGGCGGGTCGGACATGGCCGGCGAAGTGGATGCGGTGGGCGCCGGGGTGACGGGTGTGAAGGAGGGAACTCGGGTAGTGGTGGACCCATCCCTGGATTGGGAGTGGGTCGAAGGGGTGTACCGGGGCGACGATCTCCCCAATCCCGAGTACCGTATCCTGGGGGAGCATACCCAGGGGGGATTCGCCGAATATGCGGTGGTCCCGGTGGAGAACCTCCTTCAGATCCCCGACGGGGTGTCGTTCGAGACGGCGGCCGCCGCAGGGTTGGTCTCCGTTACCGCTTGGAGGGGACTGGTGAGCCGAGGGGGGATTCGTCCCGGGGAGCGGGTTCTGGTCACGGGGGCTTCCGGCGGCGTCTCCACCATGGCCGTCCAGATCGCCCGGAGGGCCGGAGCCCACGTCTTCGCAGTCACCTCCGGGCCCGAGAACGTGGAACGAGTGAAGGAGTTGGGCGCCCACACGGTGGTGGATCGGCTCGAGGGGGAGCTCCAGGACCTCCTTCGGAAGGCCACGGGACGCAGGGGGGTCGACCTGATCCTGGACTCGGTGGGCCAGGCGGCCTGGGGGGCCCTCCTGAAGAGCCTCGCTCCTCGGGGACGGCTCGTCACCTACGGGGCCACGACGGGCCCCGCCGCCGAGACGAACCTCCTCCACGTATTCTGGAAGCAGCTCTCCATCATCGGCACGACCATGGGAAGCCCGGTGGAGTACCGGGACTCCATGGAAATGGTCTTCCGAGGGGAGATCGAGCCGCCCGTCCACGAGGTTCTGGGGCTGGACCAGGTCCGGCGAGGACACGACCTCCTGGAGTCCGGAGAGGTCTTCGGGAAGCTCGTGGTCCGGGTTTGAGGCCAGGGGCTCGGACGGGCATGGACCTCCGCGAAGCCCAACGCCGGGTGGACGAGTGGATCTCCCAGTTCGAGGAGGGCTATTGGCCTCCCCTGGTGAATCTGGCCCGTCTCACCGAGGAGGTGGGGGAGCTGGCCCGGGAGCTCAACCACCGCTACGGGGCCAAGGCGAAGCGGGAGGACGAGCCGGAGCAGGACTTGGCGCTGGAGCTGGCCGATGTCCTCTTCGTCCTCTTGGTTCTCGCCAACGAGCAGGGCGTAGACCTATCCGAGGCATTGGAGGATGTGCTGGCCAAGTACCGCCGCCGGGACTCCGAGCGTTGGACCAGGAAGGACTCTCCGGAGGCACCGGAACAGGGGGAGGCCGGGGACCGGGAGGGGAAGGGGAGGCCCTAAGGTCTCGGCTGGGCTCTCACTCGGTCCAGTGCCTCTACGAAAGTGTCCACCTCCTCTTCCGTGTTGTAGAAGTGCGGGCTGACCCGGACGTGGCCCGGCCGGTGGTCCACCACGATTCCCTCGCCGTCCAGGATCTCCACCGCCCGGGCCGGCTCGTCGTGGGCCACGAGAACGATGGCCGTTCGTCGTTCCGGCTCCGGGGAGATGTTGGGTCGGAACCCTCGCTCCTCCAGCCCGGTGACGAGGCGTCGCGTCAGGTGGCGGTTTCTGGCGGCGATGGCCTCCATCCCCACCGGGTCCAGAAGCTTCTGGGCGGCCAGTGCCGTCCGGATCGTGGGGACGGCGGGGGTACCCAACTCGAACCGCCGAGCGTCGGTCCGAAAGGCGAAATGGTGGGGGTCGAAGTCGAAGGGGCGCTCGTGGGCGAACCAGCTCGTGATTCGTGGGTGGAGATGGGCGATCCGCTCTCGCCGCACGTACAGATACGCCAGCCCCGGGCCCCCGCAGAGCCACTTCAAGGGCCCTGCCGTGTAGGCGTCCACCCCGCTTTCGGCCAGGTCCACGGGGACCTGACCCGCGCCCTGGTAGCCGTCGATGAGGCAGAAGGCTCCGGCCCGGTGGGCGATGTCGGCCAGGACCCCGAGGTCCTGGCGGTGCCCCGTGGTGAAGAAGACGTGGCTCGTGGCGAGGAACGCGGTCCGGTCGTCCACCGCCTCCTCGAACTGCTCCGGATGGATTCGGACCCCGTCCGGGCTTTCCAGGACGACCAGCTCCACCTCGGACTTGACTGCCCACTGGTAGATCTGGGTCGGAAAGTCCAGCTCCGTGACCACCACCCGGTTCCGCCGTCCGTAGTCCACCGACTCGCCCAACACGGAGAGAGCGGAAGAGGTGGTGGGAAGGAGAGCCAGCTCCGCCGGGGTGGCCCCCAGGAAGCGGGCCACCCGTTCCCGAAGCTCTTCGGCCGCGGGAAGCCATGCGTCGTACCAGGCGGAGGCCCCCTTTTCGTGCCATTCCTCGGCGAAGCGCCGGAGAGCCTCTTCCCCCCTCGTGGGGAGGGCCCCAAGGGAGCAGGAGTTCAGGTAGCGCTTTCGGGACAGAATGGGGAACTCGCTCCGGAGCCGTCGGAGCTCGTCTTCGTCCATGAGGTCTGTTGGAGAGGGAGGTTGGCTCACGGGAGGCGATCCTTGCGTGGGTGGACGAGTGTCCTTTCGGAAGCTTCCGGAGGGGAGCTCGCTGGAGAGGCGTCCGTCCGATGATCCAAGGGACCCTGGCCCTCCTGCCCTGGCTGGCCCTGGGCGCGTTTCTGGTGTGGGGGATACGGATGCCTCCTCGGCTCCCTGTGGCCGGGCCCGAGGCGCCGGAGGGGGAGCTTGGGGTCACCGTGGTGGTCCCCGCCCGGAACGAGGCCCGAAACATCGAGCGTTGCCTGACCTCGCTGGCCCGCCAGGACCACTCGGGTTTCGAGGTGGTGGTGGTGGACGACCGGAGCGAGGACGGCACCGGAGACCGGGCTCGGGCGGTGCCTCCCGGCCGGGCCCGCCGGATCCGTGTGCTGGAGGGACGAACGCTCCCGGAAGGGTGGCTCGGCAAGCCTTGGGCGTGCCATCAGGGGGCTGAAGCGGCTCAGGGTGAGTGGCTCCTTTTCACCGATGCGGACACGTGGCACGGGCCGGACCTCCTTTCGGGGAGTCTGGCGGCCGCCCGGGAAGCCGGCGTGAACGCCGTGACGGTGACCGGACACCAGGAGGTAAGGTCCTTCTGGGAACGACTCGTCCAACCCCAAGTCCTTTCGCTTCTGGCCCTGCGCTACCCCAGAACCGGTCCTCCCTTGCCCCCCGACCAGTGGCGGGAGGCCATCGCCAATGGCCAGTACATCCTCATCCGCCGAAGCTCCTACCGGGCGTTGGGGGGGCACGAACGGGTGAAGGGAGAGGTGGCCGAGGACCTCCGGTTGGCGCAAGAGCTGACCCGCACAGGGGATCCCCTGGTGGTCCGCTACGCTCCCGACTCCCTCTCCACCCGGATGTACAGATCCCTGCCGGAGCTCGTGGAGGGCTGGTCCAAGAACATGGCCGTGGGAGGGGCCCAGTCGGTCGGCCGGCTCTGGCAGCCCTGGGTGATCCCCGGAATCCTGGCGTACCTGCTCACGTTCTGGGTTGTGCCCCCGGGGGTTCTGCTGGTTCACGGTCTGCTCGGAGCGGGGCACGCGGGGGTCCTTCTGTGGAGCGCGGGCGCTACGCTCACCGGGGCCCTCCTCTGGTCGGGAGCCTCTTGGCGCTTCGGCGTCTCCCCCGGCTACGGCCTTCTCTATCCGTTGGGTGCCCTGGTGGTGGCGTGGATCGCCCTCCGGAGCGGGATCCGAGGAAGGCGCCGGGTGGAGTGGAAGGGGCGATCGTACAGGGTGCACGATCACGACACGCCCTCCGACCCCTGAGCCCGGCCGCGTACGAGAGGGACTCAACGGAGAATGGCGGTGAGCTCCCGGATCTCTTCCCTCACTCGTTCCGTGAGCCCCCTCCGCTCCACCTCCTCCCAGAGCCGATCCACCGCCTCCCGGTCCATCAGCCCCGGCGGGGTTCCCACCTCCGGGGTGGAAAGCCCGGCGTCGGCCCGGAACCGGTCCACCGCTTCGGCCACGTCCGGGGTGAAGTAACGAGCGATGGCTTCGGGGTTGGGCTCCAGAGGATCCTCGCGCAGATAGCCCAGATGGTGGAGGATGACTCGGAGCTGTGCCACGTCGTTGCCTTCGGGCTGCTCCAGGGTCCGGTGACCGAGAATGCCGGCGATGGCGTCGTGCTGACGTCTCAGCTCGGCCACAGCCTCCGGATGCTCACAGACGTTGATGTTGGCCGTGACGCCGTCGGGGTTACGGGCTCGACCTTCCCGCGGGTCGGCCACGATGACGGCCGCCGACTGGAGTCGGCCCTTCCGGGCGTCTCCTCCCACCTCCTGTCCCGCCTCCAGGGCCTCGACGAGCCGGTCCACCAGGTGCCGGCCCGAGCCGCGGGTCCGTTCGAACGAGACGGCCACCGCGTCCACCACCTTTTCTCCCACCAGGAGGTTGCCCTGGACCACGAAGTCCTCCCCGGCCCGGTGGCCCGTCCAATCGCTGGTCTCCGCCCCGGTGTGTTGGGCCGTTCGGCCCTCCGTGTCGATGACCCCCACCTGCCTTCGCTCCACGTCGTCGTCCTCGGCCAGCCGTTGCTCCAACGCGGCCTCCGGGTCCATTCCTTCTTCCATGAGGTCCAGCAGCTCCACGCCGTACTCCACCCGGGTGAAGGCCTGGGTGGCCACCGCTCCCACTCCGGGCCGCACCCAGGGGACCGCGTTCCCCACGCACGGGACCCGGGTGGTCACCGCGACCCCGCTCTCGCCGGTCTCCGGGTCGATGGCGGCGATGGAGAAGGTCTGGAAGAGGGGATCATCCGTGTCGGCCGGGCTGACCGCCGGAGGCGATGCGTGGCTCGGACTGTGAGGGGCCACCGGAGGGGCGAGTAGGACGAAGGCTGCGGCGAATGCGGTGAGGAGGGGTGGTATCATCGTGGTTCCTCGGCTTGGTTGGCACGCTTCGGGCGCGAATCGGCGATGACAGCGGTGAAAAGATAAGGATGGACCGCTCTCCGGCGGGCGGGCAAGGCATGGTCCTCCCGGAGGCTTCCGGGCTTCGTGGGGCTCCGGAGGTGGAGCTTTTGCGGGGGTGACCCTGGCGCCGAGGCGCCCGGCCACTTACCCCTGGCAGCCATGCTCTTCGGACTGGAGGACTTCTGGCAGGTGGCGGCCGTCTTCGCGGCCGCCGTCCTGGCAGGAGCGGGAAACGCCGTGGCCGGCGGGGGCACGAACCTCTCGTTCCCCATTCTGGTATGGGCCGGGCTTCCCCCGGTGGAAGCCAACGCCACCAATTCGGTGGGGCTCTCCTCGGGGTCGCTGGCCGCCGCATGGAGCTACCGGGAGCGGATCGGTCAGGCGGAAGCGAGCTGGTGGTGGCTCCTCACTCCGGCGCTGGTGGGTGGGGGGTTGGGGGCCTGGCTGCTGCTGGCGTTGCCCCCGGACTGGTTCGCTGCCGTGGCGCCGTTTCTCGTCATTGGGGCGGCCACCCTGGTGGCGGCGGATCCGGTGATTCGGAGGCATCTGGACGTAGGGCTGGGTCAGGGGCTGGGTCGCAGCGTGTTCTTCACCTTTCTGGTGGCGGTCTACGGGGGCTACTTCGGAGCGGGCATCGGGATCCTGACCCTGGTGGTCCTGAGCTTCATGGGGATGCACGATCTCCACCAGGCGAACGCGTTCAAGAATCTCTTGGCGGTGGCCATGAAGGGGGTGGCCGTTCTTCTCTTCATCCTCTTGGGCCGGGTGATCTGGGGAGCGGCCATCCTTCTCATCCTCGGTTCGGTGGCCGGCGGATGGAGCGCCGGGCACCTGGTACAAAAGGTCGATCCCGGCGTTCTCCGTTGGCTCGTAGTGGCCATGGGCCTGGCCATGGGGCTCGTCATGGTGGTGAGCGAGTACGTGCTCTGAGGCCGCGCGGTGGAGCGGCCCCGGAGGCAGAGCTACCCAAGGGGAGGGATTCCCGAGTGCAACGGTGGCAAGGGATGGCCGATCCAGCCCAGCGATCCCGACGGGTGAAGGAGCTGGCCCGACGGGAGGGCTTCGAGCTCGTGGGTGTGGCGCCGCCGGACACTTCAGCGCACGGCGACTTCCTGGGGAAGTGGTTGGCCTCCGGGTTCCACGGGGAGATGGAGTATCTGGCGCGGCCCGAGGCCGTGGCCCGTCGGCGGGACCCTGGTCTCACCCTGGACCGGGTCCGCTCCGTGGTCGTGGTGGGGGACGAGCACTTCCGTCCGGATCCGGAGGGGGTTCCGGAGGACCCCTCCCGGGGGGTCATCGCCCGCTACGCCCGGGGTCGGGACTATCACCGGGTGGTAATGAAGAAGCTCCGCCGCCTCCACCGGCGGGTGGAGGAGCTGGTGGGTGAGCCGGTGGCGGGCCGGGCCTACGTGGACACGGGCCCTCTCCTCGAGCGGGAGCTGGGCCAGCGGGCGGGGCTCGGGTGGTTCGGGCGGAACACCATGCTCATCCACCCGAGGCGTGGATCGCACTTTTTCTTGGGGGCTCTTCTCCTGGAGCTGGACTTGGAGCCCGATCCCCCTTTCGCCGAAGACCACTGCGGAACGTGCCGTAGCTGTCTGGACGCCTGCCCCACAGGGGCCCTCCGAGGGAGGGATGAGAACGGGGCACCGGTGATGGATGCCCGGCTCTGCATCTCCTATCTCACCATCGAGCACCGAGGCCCCATCCCCAGGGAACTTCGCTCCCTGATGGGAAACCGGGTCTACGGTTGCGACATCTGCCAGGAGGTGTGCCCCTTCAACGTGAAGTTCGCGGAAGAGACGACGGAGCCCGGGTACGCGGCCCGGGGGCCGGGCGAGCGGCCGGTGGGGGTGGAACCGGAGGGCGGAAGAAGCGCTCGGAATGGAGGATTGCCGGACGAAGGCGGTTCAGCTGAACCGGCTGGGTCGGGGTCCGGGTCGGGCGGCGCGACCTTGGAGGAAATGGGACCCGGTTCAGCTGAGCCGGGCCGGACCGGGCCCCCTCACCCCGGAACGGACGGTCCGCCCCTCCCCGATCTCCTCGCCACAGCCCTCTCCGAGGAGCGCTGGGAGGCCTTCTCCCGCGGGTCAGCCATCCGGCGGGCCGGTCGGG
Organism: Gemmatimonadota bacterium; assembly: GCA_007122885.1. Taxonomy (GTDB): domain Bacteria; phylum Gemmatimonadota; class Gemmatimonadetes; order Longimicrobiales; family Gaopeijiaceae; genus SKSR01. Next base: position 7,703 of record SKSR01000338.1, on the reverse strand, counting down.
CGGGTTTCGCACGCAACGTCTGCGTGGCGATGGGCAACTGGCTTGGGGGCAAGGAGCGGCCCGAACCTGCCGCCGTGGACCTCCTGGTGCAGGCCCTCTCGGACCCGGAGCCGCTCGTGCGGGGACACGCCGCGTGGGCGCTTGGGCGGATCCGGTGGGAGATCGGGCGTTCGGCGCTGGAGGTGCGGCTTCCGGCGGAGGCCGACGCCTGGGTGCGAGAGGAGGTGGAGTCCGCGCTTCGGGGATGACCGACGGGGACCACGGTGGAGGGGGCACTGCCTCCAGCCGATGCTCGTAGTCCCACCCGCCTAGCGTTTCGATCCGCCGGCCGCCAGCGACCGCGGCTGGGATGCTGTCCTCGTCGTCGAACTCCGGTTCCTGGGCGTCGCTCCCGCGGGGAAGCCGTTCAGCATCACGGCCACGGACGCGTATCGGCTCCGCGACGGGAAGATTGTCGAGCACTGGGAAAACTTCGATCTCTTCGGCTGGCTCCAGCAGATCGGCGAGGATGCCCCCGGCTCCTGAGGGCGGCCGTGTGGCCCCCGCGAAGAGGAACTCCAGCCCCTGGTCGAGCGGGCCCTGGCGCGACTCGCGGCCGAAGGCGCCCGACTGGTCCGGGAGCACCTGGAGTTCTGGAGGCTCACCTATGCGATCCGGATGCAGCCCGCGGTTCTCCGAGTCATGGCCCCCTGGTTCGAGGAATGGACAGTGGCTGTCCTGGAGCGACTGGAAGCCCTGTTCGAGGAGGCGGGCTTCCCCGACCCCGGTGCCGAGGCCGGCCTCTTCTTCGCGGCCCTCGACGGGGTCTGCCGGCACTTCGCCCTGGATCCGGAACACTATCCCCTGGAGGAGCGGACCCGGGCGCTCGCCGCCCTCTGGGAATCGCGAATGCCGGCCCGATGACCGAGGAGACCATGGCCACCCGACCGCCCCCCGACCTTCGCGCTGCGCCCTGGTTCGACTCCGAGGCCTACCCCTTTCCCTCGAGCTATCTGGAGATCCCGGGCGCCGGAGACGCCCCGTCCCCTCGCCTCCACTACCTGGACGAAGGCGAAGGCCCGCCGCTGGTGGTGGTCGGGGGCACGCCGGGGTGGAGCTACGAGTGGCGCCACCTCGTCGTTCGGCTCCGGCAAGGATTCCGGGTCATCGTTCCGGATCATCTCGGGATGGGTCTCTCGGACCGGCATGGCGATCCCGGTTTCCCCCTCGTTCGCCACCGGAGGAATCTGGCCACCCTGCTGTCCACCCTCGGCATCGACCGGTGCCATTGGGTCCTTCACGACTTCGGCGGGCCCATCGCCCTTCCCATGCTCGTGGAGCGCCCCGACCTGGTGGATCGGCTCGTCGTCATGAACAGCTGGATGTGGGACTTCGAAACGGTGCAGCCCTCTTTCGGGCGGCAGAGAAAGCTTCTGGGAAGCCGCCCCGTGGATTGGATCTATCGGCACACCAACCTTTCGGCGGGCGTTTTGATGCGCCAGGCCATGGGAAGGAGGTCCCGCATCGACCGAAGGGCGCTTCGCCCCTATACGAGCGCCTTTCCGGACTCCTTCCAGCGCGCTCAGGTGGCCGCCTTCCTCCGGGCGCTCCTGGAGGAGGGGCCGGCGCTCGAGGCCGCGTGGAACGCAGGTGCGGCGCTTGGTCACGTCGAGACGCTGCTCGTGTGGGGGATGGCCGATCCTCTGGTCACGCCCGCACACCTGGAGAGGTGGCGGCGCGACCTGCCCCATGCGCAGGTGGAGGAGCTGCACGAGGTCGGCCACTTCCCCCACGAGGAGCTTCCCCAGGAGACGGCATCCCTCATCGATGGGTTTCTTGCCCAGGTCCCACGGTCCCCCTGACGACCCCGGGTGGTGGCTCCCCGGAGTGGGTTTGCGCCCCGGGCGAGGAACCTCGGCTCTCACCGTCGAAGGGGCCCCTGGCCGTTCGGCCGCGTGTCCGGTCCGGCGCGTCCATCGGACGGAGGCTGCGAATCCGCCAGCCGCTGCACTCCGGCGAACGAGATCCTGGTTGCCTTCAATCCCTTGGGGTCGGTCATGATGGCGCCCGTGTTCGAGATGTCGCAATTCCAGCTCGGCCTCTTGCGCCGGTCTACGCCACCATGGCCAACGGATAGGAAATCCAGACGCCCTGAGGCATGGTAGGAAAGGTACGGGCTGCTTCGCGAGGGAAAAACGAAGAAATGGGAAGGCGGAAGGGGTCCGCATTTCGGTCCCCTTTTTTTCCTGTTCGCCCGAGGGATGCCGTGTTACCCTGTCGGTAGCCTCACTTCCTGACACTGACGGGGGCATCTGCGCAACCGAAGGGAGGACCCCACGTGAGGCTCGAGTTTCCGGGTGCGGTGCCCGCCCTCAGGCAAGCGGACCCCACAGGAGGGCACTATGGGCTTCTCGGCGGAGCGGACGGCCACGACGGAGAGCAGGGTCATTTCGCGCAGGCAGCTCCTCAAGCAGGGGGGCACAGGCCTGGGGGCGGCTTACCTGCTGAGCAGACCCGGGTTGGCGTGGGCTTTCGACTCGGCCCCCAGCCAGGAGGTCATCCCCTGGGCCGACCCTCGCCCCGAGAGCCCCATGCCCGACGTCATCCGCAACCAACCCGTGTGGGAGGAGCTCGATTCCTGGATCACCCCGAACGAGCGCTTCTTCGCGATCTCCCGCTATGGGTATGTGCCCGAGCTCGATCCGGCCACGTGGCACCTCAGGGTCGGTGGGCTGGTCGACAACCCGATGACCCTCTCCCTCGACGACATTCAGGGCCGACCGCATGAGGACGTTGTCTTCACCCTCGAATGCGCTGGAACGCACGGGCTCCCCTTCCTCGATACCGGTATCGGCAATGCCCGCTGGGGAGGCACGCCACTGGCCGACCTCCTGGAAGAGGCGGGGATTCAGGAGGACGGGGTGGAGGTCGTCTTTTTCGGCGCTGATCGCGGCGAGGAAGTGGTCCACGACGTTACCATCCAGGAGAACTTCGCCCGGGGCATGTCCATCGAGGACGCCATGAATTCGGGCGCGCTCCTCACCTACGAGATGAATGGCGAGGACCTCCCGGCCAGGAACGGTTACCCGCTGCGTCTCATCGTTCCGGGGTGGTACGGCATGGCGAACGTGAAATGGCTCGAGCGCATCGAGGTCCACCCCTCCCCCTACATGGGCCGATTCCAGGCCGACGAGTATGTGACGCTCCGGTCCGAGGAGCAGAACGGCACGACCGTCTGGACCCGGAACGCAATCGGGCTCAACCGGCTCAAGTCGGTGCCGGGTCGGGTGTCGCGTACCGATGACGGCTACCGCATCCACGGTGCCGCCTGGGGCGCTCCGATCGAACGGGTCGAGGTCAGGATCGATGACGGGGCATGGCGCGAGGCCGAAATCGACAGGAGCAACATGGCCGAGCACGCCTGGGTTTTCTGGTCCCTGAGCTGGCAGGACGCCTCGAGCGGTGAGCACCGGATCACCGCCAGGGCCATCGATACGGCGGGGAACGTCCAGCCGACGCACGACGATCCGATGATCGCCAACAAACATACCTACTGGGAAAGCAACGAACAGGTCACTCGGAGAATCGTCCTGGGTTGAGATCGGTGCGGGGAGAAGGAACGGCGCGAGGCGGTCCCGGTCGACTGGGCCGCTGAACCGTGTTGAACGCCCTCTTGCTCCTGGGGGGGTCCGCATCCCCACGGAGGAGCGAGCGCTGGTAACCGAGGTGAACTGAGGCCTTCCGCCGGGACAGCGGGTGGGCCGCGTAGCCTTTCGCGGTGGGCTATGCCCACCCGGGCCGCCTGGCCGTGAATGCGCCGTTCCACACCTTGGTCATGTGCCGGATGCGGCCGTCGTCGAACTCCATCACGTACGCGTAGTCCGCCTCGGCCCTCTTTCCGGTGGGGGGAACGGGACCTCCTTCGCCGGTATGGGTGCCAACCGGTTCGGGCTCGGCGGGATCGACCGGCTGGCGTGGGCGAAGGGCCTGCCGGCTCAGAAGGTCTGCGGTGTGGATCAGCGCGACTCGCCTCGTTCCCGAAGCCAGCGACTCAGCGAGGTGGGCGATTCGCCGGATCGGCGGCCCTCCAGGAGACCCTCCACGCTGATGTCCTCGTCGAGCCGGGGCCAGTGGACTCCTTCGCCTTCGCCGATCAACCGCCAATCCGCCCGTTCCTCGGGCGTTCCGTGCCGCAGGCGCGGATACCAGGACAGGGGGGCGGAAAGGATGCGCCCGTCTGCCAGATGCACGGTGAGGGCGTCGTCCGTCACCCGGATCTCTCGTGCCAGTGCCGTCTTGGCCTCAGTCGGTGAAGTGCTCATCCCATGCCTTCCGTAGCTGGTGCGCGTGCTCCTCCACGAGATCCTGGATTTTCTGCAGCTCGGGCTCTCGGAACCGCGTGCTACGGTGGTAGCGGACCGGGTCGAGCCAGAACTTGGCCTGGCACTTGTCGCGTTCCACATGCACGTGTCGGGGCTCGCCGCGGTCGGCGGAGTACAAGAAGACCCTGTAGGGCCCCGAGCGGAGCACAGTTGGGCTCAACGATCGGTACCCTCCGTCTGGAGCGTGGTGCCCGATGAGCTTCAGCGATATCTGGTCTCCGGTGGGAAGGTAGAGCTGGCTCCAGGGCGGACCCATGGGTGATCGGGTGACAGGCCGCAAGCGGTCCCGTTCGAACCTCCCTCAATCAGAATCCGGCTGCGCCCCGGAGGGTACGGCTTCCGGTTGCGAGAGGGACCTGGAAACGGGTGAGCCGGCAGATCTCCCAGGAGGTGTGCCCGTTCAACCTGAAGTTCGCCCAGGAGGCGGCGGAGCCGGGGTACGCGGCCCGGGGGCCGGGGGAGCGGTCGGTGGAGGGGTCGGTGGGGGGCCCGACTCGTGGGTTCGCTCGGAAGTCCGGGCGGCCAGGGATGGAGCATCCGCCCCCTGAGCTCTCCCCCCGCGGGGACCGCTTTAGCCCACACTTCCCTGGCGCCGCTTCACAGTGGGCGTTGCCGGCTCCGACATAGCCCTTCGGCACCACGGGGGCGGGTGTCATGCGGAGGGGCTGGGGATCGTCCCGGCCAGCGTGGTGGGTGGCGGGGCTGGCCCTCCCCTCGGGCTTGCGGGCCCCATGGCCCTCCGACGATCATCAGGCCGCTCCCCGCCTACCCCCGGTCGGACATACCACCGGAATCCGCCATGGTCACCCGACTCCCTTCCAAGGTCTTTATTCCAGCCGCTTCGGCCATCCTCCTGTTGGGCGAGGAGGAGGGTCTCAGGGAGCGGGAACTCGATGTCTTGGTGGCGTTCTTGAAGTCCCTCGCCGGGGATACCCCGGAGCACTACGCCGGGCCTGGGAAGGACTGACGGATGGCGGATACTACGCGTCTGCGGCGGGAGGTGGGGCTCGGTGGAGCGGCCCTCCTGGGACTCGGTTCCATGGTGGGCACAGGGGTCTTCGTCAGCATCGGCATCGCCGCCGGCGTGGCGGGCCCCTCCCTCATGGCCGCCACGGTCCTGGCCGCCCTCGTGGCCGCCGCCAACGGCCTCTCCAGCGCCCAGCTCGCCGCCGCCCATCCCGTCAGCGGCGGCACCTACGAATACGGCTACCTCTGGCTGACCCCCTCCTTGGGCTTCGCCGCGGGTTGGCTTTTCCTTCTGGCGAAGAGCGCCTCGGCGGCCACGGCGGCACTGGGCTTTGGGGGCTACTTCCTCGACCTTGCGGGGCACGCGTCTCCTGGATGGCGGGTAGGGACCGCCCTCTTGGCCACCCTGGCCATCACGGCCTTCGTGGCGGGAGGGATCCGGCGATCCAATCGTGGGAACGCCATCATCGTGGGCCTCACCCTGGCGGCCCTCCTGGCCCTGGTGGCCTTCTCCGTCCCCGCGGTGATCCCCGACGGTCTGGGGAACTTCACCCCCTTCTTTCCGGATCCTGCCGGCGGTCCGGGCGGATGGGGTGCGCTTCTCCACGGAACCGCCCTCATGTTCGTGGCCTTCACGGGCTACGGTCGCATCGCCACCCTGGCGGAGGAGGTCCGTGACCCGGGGCGGGTCATCCCCCCCGCCGTGGTACTGACCATGGCCATCGTCACCCTCCTCTATCTCGGCGTTGCCTTCGCCGGGGTCGGGGTGCTGGGAGCCGGGGAATTCGGCCAGGCCGCGGAGCGCTCCGCCGCCCCCCTGGAGGCCGTGGCCACCGCCTTGGAGGTCCCAGGGCTGGCCCTTGCGGTGGCTCTGGCGGCGGTGACGGCGATGCTGGGGGTCCTCCTGAACCTGGTTCTGGGCCTCTCACGGGTCCTCCTGGCCATGGCCAGGAGGAGGGATGCTCCGGGGCCCTTCCAGCGCATCAGCAGGGCGCAGGGGAGCCCGGTGCACGCCGTATGGGCCTGCGGTTTGGGAGTGGCCCTCCTGGTCCTCATCGGCGACGTCCGGGTCACCTGGTCGTTCAGTGCCTTCACCGTGCTCCTCTACTACGGCATCACGAACATGGCCGCTCTCCGCCTCCCGCCGGAGAAACGCCTCTTCTCCCGGTGGATCCCCGGTTTCGGGCTCGTGGGCTGCCTGGGGCTCGCCTTCTGGGTGGAGAGCACCATCTGGCTCACGGGGCTGGCCCTCTTGGCCATGGGTCTGGCGGGACACCTCCTCCGTCGTCGACTCGGCCCCGGATGAGGGGGAGGGGACGTCCAGGGTAAGGGGGAGTGGGCGACCGGAGGGCTGGATGGGTGGGGAGAGGTGAGGCCGTCCTCCCCCCGGGGGCCTCATCCGTGGTCGTGGGCCTCGGCGTGATGAAGCATGACTCGGTACATCATGTCCCGAATCCGGTCATGCATCAGGGCCACCACCTGGACGAAGTGTCGCAGGTATCGTCTCCGCACCCCTCCACCTGCTCGGCATAGGCGCGCCACTCGCCTGGAGAAATGCGTTCGCCGACCGAAGGGGGTTGGCAGGAGCCCTCCTCCTTCTCCGCCCCGTAGAGTGCCCACTCGGTCATGAGCGTGTAGAGCATCTGGTCGAAGACCAGCACCTTCTGCATTGCCGCATGGAAGTGTCGGTCCTCGAAGGCTCCATGCCAGACGAAGTCGCGGAAGCGGTCCCGGGGGATGGACTCTGTACGCACCGCATCGGGCCCTACCACCGTCTCCCCGGGTGGGTGGGGGGCGCGGTCCTCCCCGATGTATCGATTCAGGTCCACGTCCCGGGCCCGACTTACCCGGTCATGGACCGTGGACTTGTAGATGGCTTGATGCACCCGGTCGTGCATGATTTCGGTGGCTTGGACGAACTCCCGCCAGGAGGATTCCACGCCGTCGGCCTCGAGGCGCTCCCGGTACTCTCCCCACTCGCCGCCCGAGATCCGGAGCTGGAAGTGGGGGACCCGGCCTTTGTTTCCTAGCCGCTCGGCCCCGTACAGGGCGAGATCGGTCATCATCTCGTGCATGTGGTTGTGGAAGGTGCCGAAGAGGCGCATGGCGTGTCCCCACCGGTCCTCCTCGACCACGTGATCGGAGATATACTGTCGAAAGTCGGCTCCGGAGATGGAGTTCATCCGGAAGTCGTCCCGGTGGTCCACACGCTCCTGCCCGTCCAGGGGGAGGGACACCCAGGAGGAGGCTCATGCCGAGGAGGAGGGAGGCCGCCGAGGGCGAGGGGGATGGGGCGTGGGGATCGTCGGAGGGGACTTCCCCGGGATCCGACGGCGGACGCGGGCGGCAGCGAGTGGGCAGGGCGGGGACGTGCGG
>SKSR01000369.1 GCA_007122885.1 Gemmatimonadota bacterium | reverse complement strand
CGCCGCTCCAGCAAGGCGCGACGACGAGGCATAGCAGCGCTACGTCGAGGAGGAGCAACACAGCTGGAGCGGATGCAGCGGCGCTCAAATGCCACGGGACTTCTGCGACACTACACTAGCCCGACTCCAGCCAGGACTCCGTCATGGAAATTGGCCTGTACTCGTTCGGAGAGACGAGGGTGAATCCCTCCACCGGACGCCCACTCCACGTCCGGCAGCGATTGACGCACCTCCTGGAGGAGATCGAAACGGCGGACCAAGTGGGGCTGGACGTGTTCGGCGTGGGTGAACACCACCGTGCCGACTACACCGTCTCCTCGCCCATGACCGTCCTGGCTGCGGCGGCGGCCCGGACCCGGCGGATCCGGCTCACCAGCGCCGTGACGGTCCTGGGCTCGGACGATCCGGTCCGGGTCTTTCAAGCCTTCGCGACCCTGGATCTCCTTTCCGGAGGGCGGGCCGAAATCATGGCCGGCCGCGGTTCCTTCACCGAATCCTTTCCCCTCTTCGGATACGATCTGGCCCACTACGACGAGCTCTTCGCCGAGAAGCTGGACCTTCTCCTCAACCTCCGGGATTCGGAAGTCGTCCGGTGGTCGGGGCGTCACCGGCCGCCCATCGAGGGGCGCCCCGTGTATCCTCGCCCCCTACAGGACCCGTTGCCCGTCTGGCTCGCCGTAGGGGGAAACCCAGGGTCTGTGAACCGGGCCGGAAGCTTGGGCCTGCCGATGGCCCTGGCCATCATCGCCGGGGCTCCCGCCCGCTTCCGTCCCATGGCGGAGCTGTATCGCCGAACGTTGGCGGAGGCCGGTCACGATCCGGAGGGGACCCCTTTGAGCCTGAACGTACACGGTTTCCTCTCCACCGACGGGCAGCGGGCCCGGGAAACGGCCCTGCCCGCCTTCCAGGAGACCATGAACCGGATCGGCCGGGAACGGGGATGGCCCCCCATGGATCGCAGTCACCTGGAGCGGGACGCGGCTCCAGGGGGCGCCCTCCTCGTGGGGGAACCAGAGGAGGTGGTGGAGAGGATTCTCGAGCAGCACACCCTCTTCCGCCACCGGCGCCTCCTGATCCAGTTGACCGTGGGGCCCCTTCCCCACTCCCAGGTGCTCGAGGCCATCGAACTGCTGGGAACCGAGGTGGCGCCGTTGGTCCGCCGGGAACTCGGAGCCCCCGGTGATCCTTCCGGAGGCGTTCGAAGGGACCCGAATGGGGCATCGCCGGACGGGCCTCGAGTCGGCCGCACCCGTGACCCGGAGGAACAGGGAGATCCACCATGACGTTCCCATCTCGCTCCACCCTCCAGCTCGCGGCCGCTTTGGCCCTACTCGGGGGCACCATCCATCCCCATGAGGGGGCTGCGCAGGACGGGAGCGCCGCATTCCAGCTCGGGGTCGCCCACTTCGACGTGGACGGCCCGGCGCCTGCGGCTGCGCTGGAGGTCGCCTTCCAGGGAGCCGAGCCCGTCCTCTGGCGCCTGCGACCACAAGTTGGGGGGATGGTCAACGGGGACGGAGGAGCGTACGGCTATCTGGGACTGGCCCTCCCCTGGAACATCGGAGGGCCCGTTCACCTGACCCCATCCTTCGGGGCCGGCGGATACCGGATCGGGGACAGTCTGGACCTGGGAAGCCGGCTGGAATTCCGGTCCGGCGTGCGCCTGGCCGTCGAGGTGGCCGACGGCCACCGGGTGGGCCTATTTCTCTATCACCTATCCAACGCCAGCCTGGGCGATCACAACCCGGGGACCGAGGTGCTCGGGGTCGGCTACAGCTCCGGACGCTGATCGAAAACCCAGGCGGCTCCTCCCGCTCGCCCTACCGAGCGGACCCCGGACTCACTTTCCGAGCCCGGAGCGGTCTGCCGTCAGGAAAACCCGGTCCATCGGCACCCCGAACTGATCCGGGGGCGTGTAGCGCTCGTTGGCCGTACCATACGTGAACGCGGGCTCGGGCCCGCCCGAGACCACGTAGATGGAACCGTCCACCACTGCGGCGCCCAAACCGTGCCTGGCGGTGGGCTTGGGCTCCAGGACCTCCCAACGATCCTCCCCCGGGTGGTAGCGCTCGGCATCGTCGAAGGTTCGTTCCTCTCCGGGATCGAAGGTCTCTCCACCGAAGAGGTAGAGCCACCCGGCCAGTACCTCCACCGCGACACCACTCCGGCCGGTGGGCGCCGGCGCCCGCTCCTCCCACTCCCCGGCTTCCGGGTCGTAGGCCTCGCTCACGCCCATGGTGAAATCGTCGCCGGCCCTACCGGCCACGACAAAGATCCGGCCATCCAGGGACTCGGCGGCGTGGTGGTTCCGGGCGGTGGGGAGGGGTGCCAGGCGTTCCCACGAGTCCGTCTCGGGGTCGTAGACCTCATGGGTGCCCACCGACTGGTCCGGTGAGTCGGTATTGTGCTCCGCCGGATCGAGCACGTCCTTGTCGTCCACCGTTCCACCGAAGGTGTGGATCCGGCCCTCGAATACGGCGTACGCCAGGGCTCCTCGGGGTGTGGGCATGGGCTCCCCGTCCGTCCACTCTCCCTCCGCGATGTCGTAGATCCGCACCTGGTCGGTGGGAACGAAGGTGTTCTCCCGGTACCCGCCCACGATGTACAGGCGCCCATCCACGTGGACGAATCCCGCGTGGTGAGTCCCTTCCGGAATCGGCCCCAGGTTCTCCCACGTGTCCTCGGCGGGAGAGTAGGCGTACATGTCCTCGGCCGCCGGAGGGAGCTCCTCCGCGCCCTCATCCTCCGGTTCGAGAAAGCCTCCGATCACGTAGACCCGCTCCCCGTCGGAGGTGACGCTGACCTCGGTGCGGGGTTCGGGAAAGGGGGCTCGTTCCTCCCACACGGAGGGGGCCTCCACCGGATCGCCCGGAGCAGCCGCTTCCTCCGGTTCCGGAGGCTCACAGCCGACCAGAGCGGCCGCTACGGGAGCCAGAATCCAGGGGCGGAACGGCGGGCGGGAGTGGGAGTGCATCCTGATCCTCTCGTCGACGGTCGAGTCCTACGGAATGCGGAAACCGATGTGATGGGCAGAGTGCACTCGGGTACGCCCGGCGCGCAAGGCAGCCTCCGCCCACCCGGGTACGCCCGGCGCACACGGCGACTTCCGCTCGCTCGGGCACCCCCGGCCCACAAGGCAACCTCCCCCCACTCTGGCCACGCCCGTACGACCCGACTGATCGGCACCCCCTTGACCACCACTGTACTGCATGGTACACTTTTCTCACAGTGTACCGATCGGTACACTCCTTCATTGCCCAACAGGAGACCTTCCTATGAGCCGAGTCGACTTTCCAGTGCCCGATCCCAACACAGTGCCCGATGGATCCCGCGAGCTACTATCGAATGTGGAGGCCAAGTTCGGGTTCACACCGAACCTCACCCGGATCCTGGCCCAGAGCCCTCAGGCGCTCGAAGGCTATCTGACCCTCTCCCAGCTCTTCGGAAACACGAGCCTGGAGCCCGTGGAACGGGAGGTGGTGATCTTGGCGGTGAGCTACGCCAACGCCTGCGACTACTGCATGGCCGCCCATTCCACCGGGGCCCGGATGGGAGGGGTTCCCGACGAGATCGTGGACGCGCTTCGGGAGGGCCGCCCTCTGAGCGACTCCAAGCTGGAGACGCTCCGCTCCTTCACTGAATCCGTGGTTCGGAATCGGGGTTGGCCGTCCGATGACGACGTTCGCTCCTTCCTGGAAGCGGGCTTCACGAAGCCTCAGGTTTTCGAGGTCCTCCTGGGCGTGACCATGAAGACTCTGAGCAACTACACGAACCACATCGCCGATACGCCCGTGGACGAACCTTTTTCCGGCGAAAGATGGGAGCCGTCGACGACGGCCCACGCAGGGGCCTGACCCTTCGGACCCGGGGAATGGCGGGAGCCCGGACCCGACCCTACGTCGCGGACCGGGTCCACTCCCTGCGGCGAGAGAAGGGGGAAGGCGACTTCCCCCTTCTCTCGCCTCCCCGCCCCCCTATCTTTTCTGCATATGGAGATGCCCAAGACTGCTCGCGGACGGCGGACCCGGGACCGGATTCTTCGGGTCGCCGCCGACCTGATTCTGGAACGGGGCGTGGCCGCCACGAGCGTGGACGATGTCCTGGCCGGCGCCGAAGCGGGAAAGAGCCAGTTCTACCACTACTTCCAGGGGAAGAACGATCTGGTCCGGGCCGTTCTGCAGTACCGGCAGCGTGAATCCATGGAGGAGCTCGGGCCCATCCTGGAACGCCTGGACACGTGGGAAGGCATCCGCACCTGGTTCCAGGTGGTGGTTGAGGAGCAGGAACGCCGGGGGTTCGTGGGGGGCTGCCCCATCGGCTCCCTGGCCGCGGAAACAGCGGACCGGGACCGGGAGCTCCGACCCGCCCTGGGAGAGGCTCTCCGCCAGAAGGGGGAATACCTGAAGCAGGGTCTGGAGACCATGCGGAGCCGAGGTGAGATCCGGGCCGACGCGGACCCGGACCGCCTAGCCTGCTTCGTCACGGCCCTCCTCCAAGGAGGACTTCTCCTGGCCTCGGTGGAGAAGGACCGGAGGCCGTTGGAGGAGGCTCTGGAGGAAGGATACCGGCACTTGGAGGGCCACGCCGCTTCGCCGAGGGAGGGCGCCGAAGAAAGGTGACCCGGTGAGGAACGTGCGGCCCGCCGGCCTTCCCTAGTGTGGTGTCGCAGAAGTCCCGTGGCATTTGAGCGCCGCTGCATCCGCTCCAGCTGTGTTGCTCCTCCTCGACGTAGCGCTGCTATGCCTCGTCGTCGCGCCTTGCTGGAGCGGCGCTTCGACGCT
>SKSR01000247.1 GCA_007122885.1 Gemmatimonadota bacterium | reverse complement strand
CCCGCCCCTCCACGTCCACCTCTTCCGCTTCGGTTGGGATGGAGACCTGGTCACGGGGCCCCACCTCCTGGATCCGGCCGTCGGCAATGACCACGACCCCATCCTCGATGGGATCGGAAGAGACCGGATGGACCGTCCCTCCCACCAGGGCCACCGGACCTTCCGACGTCTCGGCCGCCTCCGCCATCCCCACCGCCGACTCACCGTCCCGGGAAGCCGCAGGATCCACCACCCCTCCGGTCGCCGTCCCGTCGGCCACCGGCTCGGGGGTGAACGCCAGCTCCCGCTCCTCCTCGGCCACCACGGCAGGCAGGGATCGGAAGGGCTCGCCCCGGGTCTCCTCCTCCCGGTCCAGATCGTAGTAGACGATCCCGTCCACCACCGTGGCCTGGACCCGGGAGTAGGAGTCGAAGGGATCGCCGGTGAGGAGGACCAGGTCGCCGTGCTTCCCCGGCTCCAGGCTTCCCACCCATTCATCCACCCCCATCATCCGGGCCGGATAGAGGGTCAGCATCCGTAAGGCGTCCTCCCGAGAAAGATTCCCGTACCGGACCGGCTTCTGCATCTCCCAATTCATGAAGGTCTGGAGCCACGGGATGTCCGAGTTGATCCCGGTGAGCACCCCCTGCTCGTGGAGGATCGTGGGGTTGTAGGGGATGGCGTCGTAGGCCTCCAGCTTGAACTGCCACCAGTCCGAGAAGGTGGAGGCGGAGGCCCCGTGCTCCCGGAGCTCGGAGGCTACCTTGTAGCCCTCCAGGATGTGGGTGAAGGTCTCGATCCGGAAGCCGAAGCGCTCGGCCACCCGGATCAGCGCCAGGATCTCGTCGCTCCGGTACGAGTGGGCGTGAACCTGGATCCGGTCCTCCATGATCTCCACCAGAGCTTCCAGCCTGAGGTCCCGCCGGGGCGGGACCCGGGCATCCGGATCGTTCCGGTACTCCTCCCATGCGTCCCGGTACGCCTGGGCCGCCGTGAATGCCTGGACGTAGAGCCCCTCCACTCCAGGGCGGGAGGCGGGGAAGCGGAGGTCGAAGTCCGGGACGTTCTGGAGCCGCTTCCGGGTCACATTCTCCCCCAGGGCGAACTTGACGGCCCGGGGGGCACCGGGAAGGAGGAGATCCCGGGCGTCGTCCATCCCCCAACGGGTCTTGATGACGGCGCTCTGCCCCCCAATGGGGTTGGAGCTTCCGTGCATGATCCGGGCGGTGGTCACCCCTCCCGTGAGTGCCCGGTAGATCCCGAACGACTCCGGGTCCAGGGCGTCCAGAACCCGGACCTCGGGCACCACGGGGGAGGTCCCTTCGTTGAGGCCTCCGGTGGTGGCGATGTGGGAATGCTCGTCCACGATCCCGGGGATGGCGGTAAGGCCGGCTCCATCGAAGACCTCCACGCCGTCCGGCGCCTGCAGGCCGAGCCCGAGTTCCTCAATGACCCCATTCCGGATGAGGATCGAGGCCCCTTCCAGAACCTCGCCGGCAGCGGTCCAGACGGCGTCCGCTTCCTCGATGAAGAGATCGCCCGTGGGGTGGACACCCTCGTCCACGGGGATCTGGGGCTCCCAATCCTGGACTCCGACCAGGCCCGGGGCCCAGAAAGCGAAGAGTGCGAGAGCTGTAGCCAGGGGTCGGACGAGGTTCGTCATCGGCCTCCTCCCGAGCTGGATCCCGGGGCTTCAGCATTCCCATCCATCCCCGGGTCGGCACCGGCCGTGGGCCGGCCGGCAACGAAGGTGTGGAGGATGGCGGTGTCCTCATCCAGGAGGGGGCCGTTCGCCACCACGAAGGTGGCACTTCCTCCCTCCTGGACCCGACCCAGCTCGGGAGCTCCCAGAAGCTCGGCCGGAACTGAGGTGAGGGCCCGAAGGGCGTCCGCCTCCGACATCCCGTACTCCACCGCCTTCCGCGCCCCTTCCCGGGCGTCGGCACTCCCCAGGTGCCCGGTGAAGGCCACCGTGACTCCGGCGTCACGGAGTCGGCCGGCGTTGGCGTAGAGGTTCTCAAGGCGCTCCCTCTCCCGGTGCGCCGCCGGATCCAGCTCCCCGTCGTCCTCCGGGTCCCATTCCTCCGGCCCGGGCAGGTCCGCCGAGACCACGACGGGTACGTTCCGAGCTCGTAGCTCATCGGCCACCCGCCAGGCCTCCCCACCGCCCACCACCACGGGGGTGAACCCCAGTTCCTCCGAGAGGGCCAGGACCCTCCGGACCGCCTGGGCCTCGTTTGCCCGGAAAAAAACAGGATACTCCCCGGCGGCGAGCTGGCGGATCACCTCGAAGTCCTGATCCCGGCCAGGCCGATCGATCCCCGACGGATCGGCGTCGTACTCAGCCCGGAGGATCTGTCGGTGCTCGGCATCGGCGAAGGCCTGCCGGAGCAGGGCCATGACACCGAACAGGGTCCCCGGATACCCCACCCGGGACCCCTCGAAGGCAGCGCCCACTCCCACCGCCGGATCCAGGACCAGATCCCGAGGAGCCTCGGCATCCTTCCGGTGGAGAAGGAAAGCCCCCGTGCCGGGCAGCGGGCCCCGGGGCGGGAATACGGCGGAGGCCACCACACCCCGGATCCGCTCATCTTCCAGTGACGCCCCCGTGGCGGTAAGGTGGTCGGCCACACGAACGGATGGGGTGAGCCCCTGGACCTCCCGAGGGGGGTCCCACGCTGGTATACCCTCCGTCTCCGGGGAGGGGAGCTCCATGGAAGCACGCCCGTAGGGGTCCACGATCCCGGGATAGACATGGAGATCGTCTCCCTCCAGCACCCGGGCGTCCTCCGGCACCTCGGCATCTGGTCCCAGCCGCTCTACCATCCCGGAGCGGACGACGAGGGTGACCCCTTCCTCCCGTCCGCCGTCCCCATGAACCACGGTAACCCCCTCCAGGGCGTACGCCGAAGGAGGGGGCGAAGCCTGATGCTGGCCGCTGAGCGGGGCGGATGCAAATCCAACGAGGAAAGCGGCCAGCAGGCTGGCGGATCCTGCCGGGGGCCGGGGGCCGGGCGAGAAAATCTCCGGCATGTCGTAGCTCCGAAGCTTCAGGGACCAAAATGGACGGAACGGTAGGACCGAAAATCTAGTCTCGGAGCCCATTCCGAGCCACGCAAGATCCCTACCGGCCGGGGAGGGAGCGAAACGGCCCATCGAGCCATCCCCTCGTTCCCGGGGCCCCCTCTAGGTTCCGCGTGCCTCGGGAAAGGATTCCGGGGTGCGGGCCCATGGGGGTTCGCTTTCCTTCTCTCGAACCAGGAGGTGGACGATGAAGCGTCAGCGACTTCGGACCCTGGTGGTCACAGGTGCCGCGGGGCTGTTCCTGGCCCTGGGAGGTCTCGCGCTGGAGGCGCCTTCGCTGGAAGCATCGAGCTGTGGGGGTCCCGGTGAATACCTGTGCAAGGAGAACACCTCCTGCGCCGGGATCCTATGGTTCCGTCAGTGCACGACGACCTACGACTACTGGAGCGGGTTCTGAGCACCGACGGCACCGAGCGATCCACCTACTCGACCCCGAAAACATGACCCTGCACGGGTCCAGAAACGCCGGAGGGGGGCGGGCTCCGTACCGCCCCCCTCCGGGGAGGTCTCAATGCTCCTAGGATCCCGTTGGACCCTCCTGGCGACCCCGATCCTGGCGGCGTTGCTCGCTGGTGGCACCGCTCTCCTCCTCCTCACCGACCGGGAACCGGGCCACCTGGTGGGCTCGGCGGGACCCGGACTCCACCTGGTGTTCCAGAAGGCCGACTGTCCCGAGGCACGCAGGGCGCTGGACGGATTGGTCCGGGACGCCCGGCGCCGTGGCCTCCCCGTCTTCGCCACGATCCTGGACGGGAGCGTCGGCGACCCCGAAGACCCCTTCGGGGTGGAACGAGAGCCACCGAACCCAGTGGAGCTCCGCCGGGACTCCCGGGGACGGGTGGCCAGAACTCTCGTGGGACTGGGCTTTCGGGAGACGCCGGTGATCCTCCTCGTCGACGGGGCCGGGCGTCTCCGGGCCTCGCTCCCGGGAGATCTGTCGACCCCGGGCTCCATAACCCCCCAGAAGGTGGTCAGCCATGCCGAAGCCATCCTGCAATGGGAGCCGTAGTCCTTTGCTGCTACCAGCCATCCCGGGCCTGCCGGTAATGCTTGCCCTCCTGTTCCTGACGGCGGCCTGCGGGGATGACACCTTTCGGGAGCCATCCCTCTGGGACGGTCCGGTGGATCCGGGGGAGCGGGACTGGATCTCCGCGGAGTGGGAGCCGCTCTGGACCTTTGGCGGTGCCGACGACACCGTCCTCCACGATCCTATCTGGGTCCGATCCTGGGAGACCGGTGCCGTGGTATGGGACCGGGGTGCCGGACAGGTCCACGCCTTTACCGAGGAGGGGGAGCACCGATGGTCCTTCGGGTCCGTGGGCCGGGGCCCCGACGAGTTCGCCCAGGTCCAGGACATCCAGGTGTCCCCCCGGGGCCGGATCTACGTCCACGACCCCGGCAACGAGCGGATCTTGGTCCTTTCCGCCGAAGGTGAGGTGGTGGAGCGGGTAAGGCTGGCGGGCATGCCTCACTCACTCTCCATGGCGGTCCTGGGCGACAGCCTGTTGGCCCTCGTGGCGGCCGGTGGAGCGGAGGCTCCGCTCCGGGTACTGGATCTGGAAGGGCGTGAGGTCCACCGGGGCGACCTCCCCTGGGAAGGCTTCCGGGAACTGAGCCCCCTCAGCCGTCAAGGCCACGTGGTGAGCCGAGGAAACCGTTGGGTGTACGCCTTCGTCTTCGGCAACGGCTGGTTCGCGTTCGACGGACTGGAACCCGTCGACTACGT
>SKSR01000297.1 GCA_007122885.1 Gemmatimonadota bacterium | reverse complement strand
GTCAGAAGATTCAGGTAGAACATGAAGGCGACGAAATCGCCCACCGTGATTCGCTCGTCCACGACGAGTCCGCCGCCCACCCAGAGGACCACCGCCATGGCCACGGCGGTCAAGAGGGCCAGGGAAGGGTGGAAGAGGCCCGACGCCCGGATCAGGTGCATGTTCCGGTCCGCGTACTCTCGGTTTCGCTTCTCGAAATCCCGAGTCTGGGCCTCCTCCTGTCCGTAGGCCCGGACGAGCCGGACCCCCGTCAGGTTCTCCTGAACCATGGTGGAGAGGTCGGAGAACTGGGCCTGGATCCGCTCGAACCGTCGGTGAATGATCCGCCCGAAGCCCAGGACGAGGGGAGGTAGGAGAATCATCGGGAGGAGTACCAGGCCGGTGAGCTCCGGGCTGATCCAGATCATGAGGGAGAGGACGAAGATGGACGTGACCACGGTGTTCACCGAATACATGACCGCCGGACCCATGGCCTGCCGGACGGCCAGGGTGTCGTTCGTCAGGCGGCTCATGATGTCGCCGGTCCGGTTCCTGCTGAAAAAGCCTGCGTCGAGACGGATCAGGTGGCGGAAGAAGTTGGCCCGAAGATCGCACTCCACCCGTCGGCTGATTCCGTTGAGGAGCTCCCTCATGCCGTATCTCGCCGCTCCTCCCAGGACGGCGGCCAACACCACCAGTCCTGCGTACTGGAGGATCAGGATCCGGTTCACGCCCGGATCCTCCAAGGCGTCGATGGCCAGCTTCAGCAGATAGGGGCCGGCCACCGTGAAGAAGTTGGAGATCGCCACCAGGACCAGCCCCGCCGCCAGTCCCTTCCGGTAGGGCCGGAAGTACGGGAGAACCGTACGAAGGTGGCTCATGGCGGGCCGCTCCGGTGTATCGGTAAGGTATGCAAGATCGTGACTCCAACGAGAAAGATATGAACGTCAGGGGGTGGAAAGTTCCACGAAGCGCCCTGGGGGTTTCGGCCGCCGCTCTACTCCTTCCCTTCTGGGGGTGCGCGGACGAGGAAGGGGAGTGGGTCGATCCCCCTTCGGCCGAAGCATCTGCCTCGGAGATGGAGGGAGCCCCAGCCGATCCGGTTCCTCCGGGGTCGGAGGAAGCTCCATCGGCGGCCGAGGTTCCGGGTCCGGAAGGGGAACTCCTTCCCCTATCCGAGGATGGGGAAATCCCCCAGGCTCGTGAAGCCGTGAATCCGGACCGAAGGGACGGCCCGCATACGGAGGAAGCAGTGGAGGGTGGTCGTGAGCGGGTGGCTCCTCCGGATCGCCCCCTGGACGTGGAACCTACGGCGCCGGCTCGGCCCCCGGAGCTGGTACCCCGGGAATCCTCCCGGGTCGGGAGTGAGGGGTGGGCGCGAACATCCCCGAGGGACCAGTCGGAGGGCACCGGGCTCGCTCATGTGGAGTCCGGGGCGGTACTCTTGCTCTCCCTGGAGGAGGTCCTCTCCGGCGGGAGTCACCGGCCAGGGGACACCTTTCATGCTCGGGTGGCCGAGGATGTGATGGCCTCCGACGGGCGGGTGGCGGTGCCGGAAGGCTCCCGGGTGCAGGGCCGGGTCGCGGCAAGCGGCGAGAGTGGAGGCGGGGTCGGGGAGGAGGGGCCATGGGAGGTGGTGGTGGAAGCTCTCCTCTTGGGTAGCGACCGGCTTCCACTGGTCGCCACCGTGACCGAAGGTCCGCCCACCGTTCGAGACGCCGACGGTCATCCGGTGGCCGAGGCTGGGAGCCTTCTCTCGGTGCGCTTGGAAGAAGGCCTTACCCTTCGGCTTCGCTGAGCACCGGCGCTGGAGCCGACCGGGGTCATGCGATAGGGCCGGCTCCACTCGCGCGAAGGTTCGGGAGTCGCATCGAGAGGGGCACGGTCACCGAGGCAGCCGGCCCCAACCGCGCGAAGGTTTCGGGGCCCGGCCTGAAGGGCGGGACAGGGGCGCTCAGTACCCCAGGGCCAACCCTCCCTGCCGGGGGTCCGAATGGGCGGCCAGCGTTCCGTCCGGAAGGACCAGGATCGCCTGCACGTCACCGGAGATCCCACCCCGCTCCTCCACGGTGTGCCCCAGCTCCCGGAGCGCCGATACCACCTCCGGCTTCAAGCCCCCGTTCTCGAACTGAATCCGGTCCGGGAGGTGTTGGTGGTGGACCCGGGGGGCGTTCACGGCCGCCACCACGTCCATCCCGAAATCCACCACGTTCGAGATCGTCTGGAAGACGGTGGTGATGATGGTGGATCCTCCCGGAGTCCCCGTGACGAAGAAGAGTTCCCCGTCCGGGTCCAGCACTACCGTGGGGGTCATGGCCGAGAGCATCCGCTTGCCCGGATCTACGGCGTTGGCCTCTCCTTGTACGAGCCCGAACTGGTTGGGATGGCCGGGCTTGGCCGAGAAGTCGTCCATCTCGTTGTTGAGAAGGAATCCGGCGCCGTCCACGGTGACCCGGCTTCCATAGGAGAGGTTGATCGTAGTGGTGACGGCCACGGCGTTCCCTTCGCCGTCCACGATGGAAAAGTGAGTGGTGCTGGGGCCTTCCTCCCGGTAGGGGATGTGGGCCACCTCCTCCTCCAGCCCCGGCAGGACGTCGTGTGAGGGCGTGGCCCCCTCCAGGGAGACGTCTTCGGCCCGCCGGGCCAGGTACCCTGGGTCCAGCAACTCGTCCAGAGGGACGTCCACGAAGTCCGTATCGGCCAGGTATTCGTTCCGGTCCACATACACCCGCTTCCAGACTTCGGCCAGGGTGTGGATCATTTCCGGCGAATGCCACCCCAGGGAAGCCAAATCGTCCTCCATGGACTCCAGCATTCCCGCCATTTGGGCCAGGCCCACGCCCCCTGAGGAAGCCGGCGGCATGGAGAAGATGCGGTGGTCCCGGTAGGTGAAATCCACCGGGTCGCGCCAGGCCGCTTCGTAGCGGGCCAGATCTTCATGGCTGATGATTCCGCCGCCCCGTTCCATCTCGGCCACGATCAGATCCGCCGTCTCGCCGCGGTAGAATCCGGCCGGCCCTTCATCGCGGATTCTCTCCAGGGTCCGCGCCAGATCGGGTTGCCGGTAGATCTCTCCCACCTCGGGGACCCGCCCCTCCGGCAGGAACGTCCGCTCCGTGGCCTCGAATTCCCGTAGGCGGCTTTCGAAGCGCCTCATGGAGGAGGCGAGTCGGTCATGGAACTCGAACCCTTCGGCTAGCTCCACGGCCGGCTGCACCAGGTCTTCCCACGGGAGGTTCCCCAGCGTCTGATGGGCCTCCCACATCCCCATGACCGTCCCGGGGACCCCGGAAGCCAGGTGGCCCACCACGGATCGGTCCGTGAGTTCGCCCTCTTCATCCAGGAACATGTCCCGGTAGGCCTCTCCGGGGGCTTGCTCCCGGTAGTCCAGGGCGTGGGCTTCTCCGTCGGATGTCCGTGCCACCATGAAGCCTCCCCCTCCGATGTTACCGGCTTGGGGGTTTACCACGGCGAGAGCGAAGGAGACGGCGATGGCCGCGTCGACGGCGTTCCCCCCCACTTCCAAGATCCGGAGGCCTACCCGACTCGCATACTCGTCCGTGGTGCTCACGATGCCGTTGTGGGCGGTCACCGGCTCCCCGTCCCGGGGGAATCGCCAGGACTCGGGGAACTCCACGGCGGGTTCCGATCCCAGGACCGCCGGCGAGCCGCTCTGACCCACGGCAGATGCGTTCGCAGGGGCCGGCGCATCGCACCCCCAGGCCACCACGGCGACGGCCAACGCCGTCAGGATGGGGTAGAGCGGAAAGGGACGCCTCAGGGGGTCCGCGTTCCCGGGAACTTCGCTCATCATGCTTCTCCTTCTTCCAGCAGGGTCTTTGCCGCACCGGCCAGCGCCGCCGCGGCCAGAGGGAGCGCCGATTCGTCGATATCGAAGCATCCGTCGTGATGCCGCCGGGGATCGGGGAGGCCGGCCCCCACCCAGAAAAAGACACCGGGCGCGGCCTGCGCCATGTACGAGAAGTCCTCCGCGAGCATTCCCGGCTCCGCGTCCTGGACTAGCTCCGAGCCCAGGATCTCCCCGAGGCCCTTCCGGACCTTCCGGGTCGTGGCTCCGTGGTTCACCACCGGCGGATACCCCGGGACGATCCGGACCTCCACTCCGGCTCCCTGGGCCTCCAGAGCGCGGAAGGCCCCCTGCACTCCCGAACGGAGAGCCTCGTGGACCTCTTCACGGAAGTAGCGTAGCGTTCCGGTCAGGGTCACCTCCTCGGCCAGGACGTTCATGGCCGTTCCCCCGTGGATCGTCCCGAACGTGACCACTCCCGACTCCATTGGATCCACCTTCCGGGCCACCGCCTGCTGGACCGCCAGCACGCCCTGGGCGGCAAGGACCACGGCGTCCACCCCTTCGTGGGGTCGAGCGGCGTGGGCGCTTCGGCCCCGGACCGTTACCACGAGCTCGTCGGATCCAGCGAAGAGGGGGCCCTCTCGGAGATAGATACGGCCGGCGGGAAGGTGGGCGCCGACGTGGGCTCCCACCACGGCATCCACGCCCTCCAGGACACCGGCTTCCACCATCCGCCGGCCGCCGCTCTTCCCCTCCTCGTCCATCCGCTCTTCCGCCGGCTGGAAGAGAAACCGGATGCGGCCAGGAGGAAGGGAGCCTGCGGCGGCCTCGGCCACCAGCAGGCGGGCGGCTCCCACCAGGGAGGCTGTGTGGGCGTCGTGGCCGCACGCGTGCATAACACCCGGGACCGAAGAGGCGTAAGGAAGGTCGTTCTCCTCCTGGATCGGGAGGGCGTCCATGTCCCCCCGGAGAGCCACGGTGGGTCCCTCGTCGCCGCCTGGACCGCGACCCGTGACGAGATCGGCCACCACCCCGGTGCCCGCCACTCCCTGCCGGACCTCCAGCCCCAGTTCGTTCAGAGCGCGGGCGGCCACCCCGGCCGTCCGTTCCTCCTGGAACGAGAGCTCCGGATGCCGGTGAAGGTCCCGCCGAAGTTCCACGAGCTCCGGTGCCATCTCCCGGGACTGCTCCAGGAGGGGTGAGGAGGCGGAACCTCTCGTTGCCTCGTCGTTTTCCATAGGATACGCTACCCCGAATGACGCGGTGCCCTTCCGTACCGTACCGTCCCGACCGGAAGGCGAAGAAAAAGAGAATAGCCCGCGTTCCGAGCCTTCCACAACCCGGCCCGCCCATGCTGGACGAGCGTCTTACGGAACAGAGAAATCCTCGCTCCGAGCGGATCGACCTCCGGACGGCCCGGGAGATCGTGGACATCATCAACCGGGAGGACCGTGGGGTGGCCGAAGCCGTGGCCCGGGAGGGCGACGCCGTGGCTCGGGCGGTGGAGCTGGCGGCGGAGGCCTTCCGGGGCGGAGGGAGGCTTATCTACGTAGGAGCCGGCACGTCCGGTCGACTCGGCGTTTTGGACGCGGCGGAGATGCCGCCCACCTTCGGGACGGACCCGGAACTGGTACAGGGGATCATCGCCGGCGGGTACGAGGCCCTGGTCCGGGCCCAGGAAGGGGCCGAGGACCATCCCGCGGACGGGGCTCGGGCAGTGGACGAAGTGGACGTAGGTGAAAAGGACTTCGTGCTGGGGATCGCCACCTCGGGTTCCACGCCCTACGTCCACGGAGCCCTGGAGCGGGCCCGAGGGAGGGGGGCTCGCACCGGCTTCCTCCTCTGTACCCCGCCCAGCGACGAGCTCCGACGAGCCCATGACGTGGTCATCGCACCCCTCGTCGGTCCGGAGGTCGTCACCGGGTCCACCCGGATGAAGGCCGGCACGGCCACCAAGCTGGTGCTGAACTCCATCAGCACCGGGGCCATGATCCTTACCGGAAAGGTTTACGGAAACCTGATGGTGGATCTCCAGGTCACGTGTCGGAAACTCCAGGATCGGGGAGAGCGGATCCTGATGGAGACACTGGAGCTGGACCGAGAGGGGGCCCGGAACCTACTGGAGGCGGCCCATGGGCAGGTGAAAACCGCCATCGTCATGGGTCGACGGGGGGTGGACGCCCGTGAGGCCCGCCGCCTCCTGGACGAGGCGGAGGGCCGGATCGGGGAGGTGGAGACGCCGTGACCGGGCTATGGGTGGCGGGGCTCATGTCCGGGACCTCTCTGGATGGGATCGACGCCGCTCTTCTCCGGGTGGACGGCACTGGCCCCGGCGACTTCCGGTGGGAAGTGGAGGGGTTCGAGACCTTCCCGTACAGCTCTGCCCAACGGGAGCTCCTTCGGAACGCGGTGGAAGGCAGGGCCCGGACCGCGGAGCTGGCCCGCCTCCACGCCTACCTGGGTGAGTGGTTCGCCGGTGCGCTCCTGGCCCTCCTCGACCGCCTGGAGGTGGCCGCGGAAGAGGTAGCGGTCGTCGGGTCCCACGGCCAAACAGTCCGGCACGATCCCCCCCGGGGCTCGGAGCGGGGTGTATCCCTCCAGCTCGCCGATCCAGCGACCGTGGCGGAGAGAACGGGGATCGCCGTGGTCTCCGATTTCCGGGCCCGGGACCTGGCCGCCGGGGGGCACGGTGCTCCTCTGGTGCCCCGCGCGGACCTCCTCCTCTTCCAGGTCTCGGGACGGGGGCGGGCCCTCCAGAACCTGGGAGGAATGGCGAATGTGACCTGGCTTCCTCCTTCGGGCCGGCCGGAGGAGATCGTGGGCTTCGACACGGGGCCTGGCGTGGCCCTCCTGGACGAGGCGGCCCGCCGGGCCACCGGTGGCGAGTGGGACCGGGACCGGGACGGAGCTCTGGCCCGGAAGGGGACGGTGGACCGGGACCTCCTGGACCGACTTCTCTCGGACCCGTTCTTCCAGGAGGCGCCGCCGCGCTCCACGGGGCGGGAACGCTTCGGACCCGCCCTGGTGGACCGGGTGGCCGGTCACCTCCCCGAGGGGGATCCCGAGGCCTGGCACGACGTTCTGGCCACGTTCACGGCCCTCACCGCCCGAAGCGTGGGGGACGCGTACCGGAAGTGGGTGAACGACCTGGGCGTGGACGAGGTGGTCCTGGTGGGCGGGGGAAGCCGGAACCCCGCCCTGGTGGAAGCCCTTCGCCGGGAGTTGAAGGGTCTCCCGGTCCGGGAGGGGGAGGTCCTGGGAATGGATCCCGACGCCAGGGAGGCGGCGGCTTTCGCAGTTCTGGCGTGGTGTCATTTGAAGGGTCTTCCCGGGAACGTTCCGGGCGCGACCGGAGCGGAAGGCGAGCGGGTGCTGGGCTCTTACACTCCCCCATGACCGGCCGCACGACCCTCCTGGCCCTCGGGGGGCTGGTGGCGGCCGCCGCCGTCGTCCTTCTGGCGCCCTTCCAGCCCAGTCCCCACTCCGGCGGGGACAACGCCGCGTACATCTCCCTGGCCTACGCCTTGGTGGAGGGTCTGGGCTATGTGGAGCTCTGGGAGCCCGGCGCGCCCGATCACGCCAAATATCCCCCGGTCTTTCCCGCCACCCTCGCACTGGCCCTCCTCCTGGGGGCCGGGACCTGGGCCCAGCTCAAGGTGCTGCCCCTCCTCTTCGTGGCCGGTGCGGTCCTCGTCACCTTCGCGTGGGTCCACGGGCGGCAGGGGCCCTTCTTCGCAGCGGCGGTGGCCCTCCTCGTTCTCCTGTCCGACGCCTTCCTTTCCGCGAGCCACTGGATTCTTTCCGAGGCTCCCTTCGTGGCGTTCGTCCTCCTCTCTCTCTGGGCCGCGGATCGAGCCCTTCCCGGGGTGGAATGGAGACTCCCTGGCCGGGGGGGACGGCGGGACGGGGGCAGGAAGGCTTCCCGGAGCCCCCGCCGGGGCTCGCAGGACACGGAGGATGGCGAAGGAGCGGGAGGCGAAGGCGAAGAAGTCGGTGCCGGCACGCGGCTCGGAGGCACGACCGGCCGGTGGATCCTCCTGGCCGGTGTGGGGGCCTTTCTCGCCTATTTCACCCGAGGGGCCGCCCTTCCTCTGGTGATCGCCTTCCTGCTCTGGCTCGCTCTGGCCCGAGCGTGGAGGCCATTGGCCGTCTACCTTCCGGTCTTCGCGATCCCCGGGTTCCTGTGGTGGCTTCGCGGCCGGAGAGTGGGGGAGGACGACTATGCATCCGAGTTCTGGGCCGTGGATCCGTACCGCCCTGAAGCGGGGGAGGCGGGCGTCGTCGACCTCCTGGCCCGGATGGCGACGAACCTGGAGGGCTATGTGGGGACGCACATCCCCGAAGGGCTGGTGGGTGCCCAGGGAGGCCTTCCGGCCATCCTGGGGCTCACCCTCTGCGCGCTGGCCGCCGTGGGATGGGGGCTCCGGGCGTGGCGTGAACCGGGGCTGGCCGAGATCTTCGTTCCCCTCTACTCAGGCCTCATCCTCCTCTGGCCCGAGGTTTGGTCCGGAGATCGGTTCGCGCTCCCCCTGTACCCTCTGGTCCTCTTCTACGCCGCCGAAACGCTCCTGGCCGGGGTGGGGCGCATTGCCGGAAACCGGGCTCCCGCGGTGCGGTGGTCCGTAGGCGCAGCCGCTTTCCTCCTCCTGGCCCTTCCCGCTCTGGCGGGTTGGGTGGACCGGGTGGAGGCCCACGCGGCCTGCCGGGCCCAAATGGAGCGGGACGGTCCGTGGGCTTGTCACCCTGGGCCGCTCCGGGAGTTCATCGCAGCCGCCGAGTGGAGCGGGGGACATCTCCCCGAGGGCTCGGTGGTCGTGAATCGGAAGCCCCGGATTTTCTTCCTCCACTCGGGGGTCCCCAGCCGGATGTTCCCTCTTTCCCCCGATCCGGACGTACTTCTTCGCGACATGGAGGATGCGGGCGCCCGCTATGTTCTCCTCGGGTGGATGGACGGGGTGGCGGTCCGCTATCTCCAGCCCGCCGTGGTTTCGGCGGTGCATGCGTATTGCCACGTGGGAGGATGGGGTTCGGGAGGAGAGAGCCGGACCGACCTGGTGGCCCTTCTTCCCGAGGGGGAGCGCCCGTCGGTGACCGAGGTTCGGGAGGGGGCGGAGGGGGTTGCTATCGAGCCGTGCGATGACGGGTATTTCCACGAGGAGCGAAGGCCCGAAGGCCCGGACCCTTCCGGGGAGATTCCCCTTCTGACTCTCTACCGTTCCTCCGCGGTCTCCCGCCGTCTCCGCCAGGGGAAAGAGCGACGGGCCGGGTACTCAGGACCTTTCTTCCTCTTCCTCCGGTCCCGGTGGGACCCGTACAGCGCCGCCAGCAGGGTGGCGTAGAGTAGATGATCGAAGAGCGGTCGCTCCACCACGTCCAGGGGGGAGAGAAGGCGTTCGAGGCCGGGCACCTTGCTGTGGGGCGCGGCCCCCTGCAGGGGGGCCAGGACGCCGCCCCAGGGGGAGGTGAAGTGCTCCACGGTTCCCAGGACCAGGCCTTTGAAGATGGGAGGGCCCGGGAGGTTCGGGTCCACCAACGCCGCGTAGACCAGCCCGTGGCCGGCTCCCTCCAGGAGCTCGTCCAGAAGGTCGGGCTCCGCGGCGTCGTCCCGGATCCGCACGCCCATCACGTGCCGGGTCGCCGCCAGGATTCCGGCGGCGCCCACCCCGGCCGTCGCCCCCCGAAGGAGCCGGGGGATGCCCGGCGCCTTCCGTACCAACCATTTTTCCATGAGGCGCACGCCCACGGAGGCCGCCGTGGCCACGGCGAATCGGCCCAGCGCCGAGGAGAACATGGGACGCTCCGCCCCTTGGTTGCCCGGCACGTTCCCTCCCCCGTTCTCCCTCGCTCCTTCGCGCGTGACGCCTCCGCCGCTGTCGCCTACGGCGCTCCGGGCGCGTTCGGCCGTGTAGCCCACGGTATGCCAGAAGGCGGACGACGGTTGCACCATGTGCTCTCCTTTCGCCTCAGCAGCGCGGTGAGACGGGGGTGTGAACTTCGGAACCGTGGAGGCCCGTACCGATGAGCTCCGCATCCTTCGGGCTCGAGGGGGCCGCAGGACGATTCCATTTCGTCCCGACCCTCTTACGCTGCGGGCTCCGGGGCCTTTTGACAAGATGGCGGTGGGCCTGGCCCGTCCTGGTCCTGGCATTCATGGCTCCCGTCGATGCCGGAGCTCAGACCGCCCCGGACGAGGATTGGCGCACCGCCGAGATGGATGGTTTCCGGATCACCTTTCCGGTGGGAAAGGAGGAATTGGCCCAACGGGCCGCCGTCCTGGCCCGGGAGGCCTACGACGGCTTGGCCGAGCTCTTCGTCGAGCCTCCAGGGGGCACGATCGACATTCTCCTGACGGATCACTCCGACCTTTCCAACGGCTTCGCGTGGACCTTTCCCTCGAACCGGATCGTCCTCTTCCTCCCTCCCCCGGTGGACGGGTTGGCCCTTTCCCACTTCGACGAGTGGCTCCGCCTCGTCATATCCCACGAGCTGGCCCACATCTTCCACCTGGACCAATCCAGCCGCTTCGGCTACTTCCTCCGTTCCATGGTGGGACGGGCGCCGTCGGGTTGGCCCCTCTTTCCGAACCGGAGCCAGCCCCGATGGGCGGTTGAGGGTGTGGCCACCTACTATGAATCGGCCCTGAGCGACCACGGGGGCCGGGTCCACGGGACCTTCCACGACATGGTCCTCCGGACCGCGGCCGTAGAGGGGCGCCTCGAACGGTTGGACCAGGCCTTGGGCGCGAGCCCCCTCTGGCCTGCCGGAGATCGGCCGTACGTGTACGGATCCCGCTTCTTCGACCATCTGATCCGCAAGTACGGAGAGGAGTGGGTGGGGTCGTACAGCAACGCGGTGGTAGGGCAGTGGATCCCGTTACGTCTCAATTCGGCGGCCGAGGACGCCTTGGGGGTC
The DNA here is from genome assembly GCA_007122885.1 of Gemmatimonadota bacterium. Taxonomy (GTDB): domain Bacteria; phylum Gemmatimonadota; class Gemmatimonadetes; order Longimicrobiales; family Gaopeijiaceae; genus SKSR01. The sequence continues at coordinate 5,252 of SKSR01000297.1, read as the reverse complement.
TCCTTTTCGGAGGAGTGGGACGAGTGGGTGGAGGTGTTGGAGGCCGACGCTCGCGAAACGGTGGCGGAGCTGGAGGAACGGGCCCCGCTCACGGAGCCCGAGAGGCTGACGCGGGAGGGATGGGCCAACCTCCACCCTGAGACGGCCTTCCAGGGGGACTCGGTTGTCTACTACCGGTTCGACGGGCGCAGCGACCCTCAGCTTCGGATGGCGGCCTCCGACGGCTCCGGAGATCGGAAACTACTCCGGGTGAACGGGACGAGCCCGGTGTCCTGGGATCCGTCCGGGCGTTTCCTGTTCGCTCAACTCGAGTATACGGATCCGTACCGGATCCGGTGGGACCTGTATTCGGGCGGGCCCGACGGATCCACCCGCCGTCTCACGCACGGGGCACGCCTCAGCCACGGTCATCTTCGCCCCGGGGGAGGAGAGGCGGTTGCGGTGCAGGACGGGCAGGGGTCGAACCGTTTGGTCAGGGTGGACGTGGATACGGGGCGATTGACCCCTCTCGGGAACTTCGTCCACAACCTCCATTGGGCCTACCCCCGGTGGTCACCGGACGGCCGGTGGATCGCCGCCGGCCGGTGGAGCGAAGCCGGACGGTTCCAGGTGGTCATCGTGGATCCCGAGACCGGGGAGACGACTGAAACCCTTCCGGGCGGGAGGGCCCTGGACACGGCGCCGGCGTGGGGACCCGAAGGAGCCCGGCTCATCTGGGCGTCGGACCGGAGCGGGATCTCGAACCTCTACGGGGTCTCCGTGGACCCGGAGACGGGTGTCCTCGGAGAGGTCCGGCAGGTGACCAATCTGGTGGGAGGCGCCCTTTTTCCGGCGGTGGATCCCGGTGGGGACTGGATCTACTTCTCCTCCTACGGTCCCGACGGTTGGGATCTGGCCCGGATTCCCTACCGTCACGACGACTGGTTCGAGCCCTTCGGGCCGGGCCCCCGCTTTGCGGAGCCCGAGGGAGGCGGGAGATCCGGAGCCGGGGAGGGGCCGTCGCCCCCAGCGCCCGAGCTGGGGCCGGACCGGGAGTACTCGCCCATCCCCACCGTGCTGCCTCGATACTGGGCTCCGGTGTTCCAGGAAGGGGTGGAAACGGACGACGCCACCGTGGTGGCGCCCGCTGCCGGGATCGCCACCTCCGGAAGGGACCTGGTGGAACGGCACGTCTACTCGGGCCGACTTCTCGTGGGGCCCCGGAGGGCGGGAGCCCAGTGGTGGGGCCGGTTCGACTACGCTTACGCGGGGCTCGGAAACCCGGTCATGGGGCTCAGGGTCGAGCGGGACCACGACGCGCTGGGGTCCCTCCGGGTGGACCGGAACGGAGACGAAGAGGACGTGGTCCACGCCGCCGCCCGTGAACGGTCCGGTGAGCTCTTCGCCACCCTCCGGCAGCGGAGGGTGCAACGGAGCGCGTCCCTGACCCTGGGGCTTCGCCACCTGAACCGGTCCGTGGGGCTGGTGGCTTCCGACGGAGAGGCGAGCCCCCTGCAGGTGGCCCGGCCGAACCGCCGATTCGTGGAGGGCCGGCTCTCGGCCGCCGTCTCCACGGCCCGGACGTACCCCTTCTCCGTGGGTCGAGAAGAAGGGGTGTCGGCCACGGTCCGACTCCGGTCCCGGCGCGAGCGGGCGGTTCCGGACTCCCTCCAGGGAGTTCAGGGCCGGGACGGAGCCTTCCACGATGCGGTGGCCGTCGTTCAAGGCTACACCGGGTTCAAAGGGCCCGGATACGGAAACCACGTGCTGGCCCTTCGCGCGGCCGTCGGGGGTGGGACGGGGCCGGGGGCCGGCTCTGGCCACTTCCGGATCGGAGGGGCGTCGGGCGACCCGGATCCCATCCTGGGAGGTGGCCTGGCGGGGGGGACGGCCCGGCTCTTTCCGGTCCGGGGCTATCCGTCCGGGATCCACGGCGGGAGTCGGGCGTGGTCCGTCTCGCTTGAGTACAGGGTCCCACTCTCACTCCTCCACCGGGGGTTCGGGACGTTCCCGCTCCACCTGGACCGGCTGAGCGGCGGGGTCTTCGTGGACGCCGGCGGAGCGGACGGGACAGGGCCGGCCGGGGCCCGGGCCGGGACCGTCGGGTCCGCCGGGGCTGAGCTCGTTCTGGAGGCCTTGCCCTTCTGGCTCGGCACCACCCCCTTCAGGGTGGGGTTCGCCGTCCCCTGGGACGGCTCGGCGCCCACCGTCCACTTCAGGGTGGGACGGGCTTTCTGACGACGAGAACCACGAGGACCGAGTTGAGCGAAGAGCGTTTCATCCCCCTTTCCGTCTCGCCTCGCTTCTTCAAGGCCCACGGCCTGGGGAACGACTACCTGGTCTTTCGGCAGGAGGAGGGTGGGTGGTCCCTCTCTCCCGAGGCCGTCCGCGGAATCTGCCGGCGGGAGGAAGGGGTGGGGTCCGACGGGATCGTGGTTCTCCTGGACGATCCGGAGGCTACGGGGTCGGAGAGCCGGCCCTTCCCACTTCGCATGTTCAACCCGGACGGCTCGGAGTTCGAGCGAAGTGGGAACGGCCTGCGGGTTCTGGGTGCCTACCTGCTGGCGGAAGGGATGGTGGGAGGGGATCCCTTCCACGTGACCTCGGGAGGGGATCGGATCCGGATGGCCGTGGTGGGCCGGGCCGGACCGGGGGCCCCGATCCTTTCGGTGGAGATGGGGCGGGCGTCGGTGGAGCCGGAGGCGGTGGGTCTGGAAGGGGGTGTTCCGGAGCTCGTGACCCCGGAAGGGGAGGCGGTGGCGTTCCAACCCGTCTCCGTGGGCCACCCCAACGCCGTGCTCTTCCCGGAAGGGGACCCGGAGGAGCCGGTGGGACGGATGGGGCCCTTTCTGGAGCGGCACCCGGCCTTCCGGGCGGGAACGAACGTACAGGTGGTCCGGGTGGAAGAGGATGGAGGGCTTCGCATCGCCATCTGGGAGCGAGGGGTGGGACGGACCGCTGCGTCGGGCACGAGCTCCTGCGCCTCCGCCGTGGCCGCCGTGGCCCGGGGCCTCCTGCCTCCGGGGGAGGTGGAGGTGCGCATGGCCGGGGGGACCCTCTACGTGAACGTGAGCCTGGAGCTGGACGTGGTCCTCACGGGGCCGGTGCAGGAGGTCTGTACCGGCGCGCTCCTCCCCTCCTTCGTGCAGGGGCTCGGCGGGCCTCCTACGTACGGACCCGGGCCAGGAGGATGATTCCGGCCGCCAGGAAGACGGCGTTGGGAAGCCATGCCGCTACCAGCGGGCTCAGTGCTCCGCTCGTGCCGAAGGCCCCGGCGACCCGGAAGATCAGCATGTAGAAGATGGTGGTACCCAGGGATAACCCGATCCCGAAGGCCGTCCCCCCCCTCTTGGAGCTGGTGGCGAGCGGAGCTCCGAAGAGGATGATGATCAGGGTGGCCACCGGGATGGCTAGCTTCTGCTCCCGTTTCACCAGGACCCGGTCCGGGTCGCCCCCCGAACGGCGGATCCTGTCCGCCAGATGGCCCAGCTCGGCGTAGGTCATCTCGTCCTCGTGCCGGGGCTCCTCCACGAGCTCCTCCGGCCCCTCCCGAAGGAGCAGGCTCCGGTAGCTGTCGAAGGAGTAGGCGCGTTCCCGGCCGTCTCCGTCCACCACCCGGTAGACCCCCTGGCGGAAGGTCCAGCCGTTCCCTTCGTTCCATTCGGCCCGTTCGGCGATCAGGTGGAAGTACGGTGCACTTCCGTCCCGGTTCGGCCGCTCCAGGACGACCCCCTGCATCTCGCCCGAGTCCACGACCAGGCGGCGCACGCTCAAGGCGTGGCCGTCGTCGGTGATATAGACGAAGTTCGAACGCCATGAGCTCCCCCCGGAGCGTTCGTCCCGAAGCTCGGCTGCCTTCCGGGTGAGGTCGGGAACGACCTCGGCCATTCCCAACCCGACCCCGGTGAGGACGAACCCCAGGACGATGAGCGGCATGATGAGACGGTGGAACGAGATCCCGCCCGCTTTGGCCGCCATGACCTCCCGGTGGGTCGTCATCGTGTGGATCGTGAACACCACCGCCAGGAGGGAAGCGATGGGAAAGGACCAGAGCATGAACTGGGGGAACTGGTAGAGGTAGGAGAGGACCACCTGGCCGAAGGGAAGGCCCCGGTCCAGGTACCGGTCCAGGTTCTCCACCGCGTCCCCCAGGGTGAAGAGGAGGGGAGCGCCCAGGACGAAGATCACGAAGAGCCGGATGTAGCTCCAGCCCACGAGCCTGTCCAGGATCCTCATGACGGCTCCACCTCGGGGACCCGCCCCGGCCCGGCGGCCCGTCCGTTACGGAACGGACGGGTGATCGCTTGTTTGAGCTTCCAGCGGACGTTGTCCCATGCTCCGCCTCGCATGGGTGAGATCTCGCGGCCCATCTTCGCCACCAGGATGAGGGCCGGAATCAGGAGGATCACGTTGGGTGCCCACATGGCCACGATGGGGTGCATGTGCCCCCGCTCGGCCAGGCGCTCGCCTCCGATGAGTCCGGCCCAGTAGAGGAAGAAGATGAGGACGGACACGGCGATGACCATCCCCACCCCTCCGCGGGGGAAGCGGATGGCGAGCGGGGGGCCCAGGAGGACGAAGACCAGGCAAGCCAGTGCGATGGCCCACTTCTTGTGGTACTCCACCTGATAGCGGTAGACCGAGCGCTGGTGGACCTGGGTCCGGGTCACGTTCACCTCGTAGGTGCTATGCACGAAGTCGGTGACGTTGTCCGGTAGGAGGCCCACCGAGGTTCGATCTGCCTCGGCGGTTTCCGTGGTTTCCCCCTCGGGAGGGGGACCCTGGTCCTCCGGTGGGAGGCCCTGGCCGCCAGGCGGCCCCGGGACGTCCGCCCCCTCCAGCGCTTCTTCCTCGTCCACCGGCATTCCCGTTTCTTCGGCCACGATGCCCTCGTCGGCCACGCCGTCGGCGTCCACCTCGGGCAGGTCGTCCGGGTCCGGGTCTCCCAGGCCGCCAGGGTCCAGAGCCCGCTGGACGGCTTCGCGGGAACGGGTCAGACTCTCGCTCCGGGTGTCCGCCACCCGCTCCCGGTTCTCCTTCATCCGGTCGCTGAGCATGGCCAGGGTCATCTCCCTATCGCCTCGACGGTTGCCGTCCGTCCGGCGTTCGAGTTCCGAGCCCACTCCCTTCATCCGGACGATCTGTTCTCCGAACCGGAGGCGTTGGAACTCCCGGGGGCTGTCCTCTCCAACCTCCACCACGATTCCGTCCTCCAGCGCAAGGATCAGGTCCCTTCCGCTTTCGCTGAAGTACATGGTCCCCCGGGCCGCCTG
>SKSR01000227.1 GCA_007122885.1 Gemmatimonadota bacterium | reverse complement strand
GAGTCTCCTTCACCTCCGGCACCCGCTGAAGGGACGGGGATCGGCTCCGCCTGGGCGCCGAGCCCCAAGGGAATCAGGATCAATCCGGCGCACAGAGCGCCCAGAGCCGAAAACCGGCGCGAAAGGGCCGGAGAAAAGGTACGTCGGGCGGGACGGATCATGGTCGCGCCTCCTGGTCTGCATCCCCCGGATGACCCCAAACCCTTCCGCCACCGGACCGGGCGTACCGGCCCGTGGGACGACGGAAGTGACTCAGGGTCCCCGGGAGGAGATGGTCTAGATCTCGAACGAATGGATGGAACAGATGAGCGGACGGGCCGCTCCTGGAGAGACTAGACCCGAGGAGGACGGAAGAGCTGGTGGGTGAAGAGGGTGTCCAGAGCTTCGTTCAGCTGCCCGAAGGGGAGCTCCGCTCCGACGAGCCCGGGCCCGGACTGGGAAGGCGGTGCGGGAGCCGTGGCGGCCCCTCCGCAGACGGCCAGGGACGCCAGACCGAAGGGGCAGGTGTCCCCGCCGCCCTCATGGTCGTGGTGGTGGTCTCCCTGGTCGTCGGCCCCGTGGGAGCCTGAGCCGTGCGCGGGCGTGGCCGAGCCGTGCTCGTGGAGCTGGCCGGGATCGGCCGCCTGGGCCACAGTCCCCGCCGAGAGCTCCATCACACCATCGTCCTGGGCATCGGAAGGCTCGGCCGGGAGGCCGTCCGCTTCCATCATCTCCGGGTGGCACAGCGCCGCCATGAGCCCGTCCCCTGAATGGGTGAGAAAACCTGCCAGGAGGAGGAGGGCGAACGCCCGCAAGACGAGAGGTCTGCGATGAGCCACGGCGGCTCCCGGTTTGCCTGAACGAAGTGAGCGCCGAAGGGCGGGGGCTCCGCCGGGGCATTCCGGAAATACCCCTCACCCCTCCCCTGCACGGCCTGACCGGAAAACCCTGGACCCCCGGATTCGGTTCCCCCGGTCTCCGGGGCGGGGATTCAGCGGAGTGGGGTCAGGCTTCCCCGTATGCCTCCGAAACGCAGCTCGGACAGACCCCGTGGCTCACCGCTCGGCCGGTCCGCCGAAGGAGGTAGGTGTCCACGCCAACCCAATCCTCATCGTCATACGGATCGCCGTCGGCCTTTCGGATCCGCTTACAGACCGAACACATGGGGATGAGCTCCTGGAGCGTTCTCATGAGCTCGCGGACCAGGCTCTGTTGCAGAAAGATGCTGTACAGCACGAAAACCGACGCCAGGAGGAAGATCAGGCCGATCAGAGTCGGGGCCATCCCCTGCCACCCGAGATGAAAGGCGGATGCGGTGAGGATGTTCCCGAAGAGGAAGAAGACCATGACCCCCCGGTAGTTTCGAAGGGACCTCTCCATGCGGCTTCGGGGAGGATCCCGGACGAACTCCAGCGCCTGGAAGACGGCTCGGGTCTGAGCCAGGGCGGCCAGGATCACCACGGCCCCGAGACCGGGCAAAGCCACCTGCAAGGTTTGCTCCGGGCTCATGGTCCGAGCACCGGGCAAAGGGATGACCCGAATAGCTTTCGCATGGCGCGCACTATGAATCACACCCCCCGGCCGGTCAAGCGGAAGGCCTGAAGGGAAGGCCAGAGTGGAGGCCCCTCCGCAGCCTCCTTTTTCATCTTGCCTCCGGCACGATCCCTCGGGTACGTTGGCTCTTCCAGAGCCGGCGGACATGGCCCTCGCCGCGCCTCGTCAGAAGCTCCGGCCACAGAACACGCCGCAGGAGTCCCATCCATGACCGACGACCCGACCCCTCACCTCTCCTCCCTCGTCCGGGATCGGATCGCCCGCCCCTCCCCGATCCGGCAGATCATGAAGATGGCCGAGCGCAAGAACATCGTGGGGATGGGCCTGGATCCGGAGGAGGTGATCTCCTTCGGGGGAGGATGGGTGGACCATCCGGCCCCCGAGGGGTTCCGGGAAGCCTACCGGGAGGTGGCTTCGGACCCCGAGCTCTTCCACCGGAGTGGAGCGTACAGCGCCACCCTGGGGAGCATGGAGTGTCGGGAACAGATCGCCCGCTTCGAGGAGGAGCTGTTCGGGGTGACGAACCTGGGCCCGGAGCACGTGGCCGTGGGTGCGGGGAGCACCCAGCTCACCCTGGACCTGATCCGGACGCTCATCGACCCGGGGGACCCGGTCATGGTCCTGGACCCCACCTACGCCAACTATGAGGGCCAGATCGGGTTGGCCGTCCCTGGCAGTCCCTTGATCCGACTTCCCGTGGTCGACCCGGAAAGCTGGAGCTACCTGCCGGACACCGATCCCGAACAGGTCCTGGACCGCTTCCACCGCCTGTGGGACGAGCACCGCCCCCGGCTGGTTCTCTTCAGCGCTCCGGACAACCCCACCGGTCAGATCGTCCCGGACTCCCTGGCGGACGCCATGCGGGAGCGCTCGGCCCGGGACGGCGCCTGGCTCGTGGTGGACTTCGCCTACAAGTGCCAAACCTACCGGTCCCCCCCGAAGTACTTTGGGTGGTCCCCGGCGGACCATCCCCACTTCGTGGCCGTGCACTCCAACTCCAAGTGGGCCCGGGGTCTGGGCCGCCGACTCGGCTGGATCGAAGCGGCTCCCGAGGTGGTGGAAGCTCTGGAACGGATCCAGCAGTGCACGATCCTCTGTCCCGACTCCCTTTCCCAGATGGCCATGGCCCGGTACCTGGAGCGGGCCATTCCCGACGGCTCCCTCAGGGAGTACGTGGAGGAAGCGCGGGAGGGCTACCGAAGGGCGGCCCAGGTTACCGTGGAAGCCGTGGAGGAGCACCTGGGGCTCAGGTGCCTGGAACCGGCCGGAGGCCTCTATACGGTGATGGAGTTGGGCGAGGACGCCGAGGCATTCGTGCCGGAGGCCCTGGAGGCCACCGGGGTCCTCGTGGTTCCGGGAGCCGGGTTCGGCCCCTCCCTGGAACAAGGGGTGCGGATCTCCTTCGGACCCCACGTTCGCCGCCCCGACCGGATTCGGGAGGGGATGGAGCGGCTGGGCCGGTGGATGGCCACGGCACGGACGGGGGCCCCGTCTTGAGATTCCCCGGGGACGGAGCGGCGCGGCGGCTGGCCGGCCTGGGAATCCTGAGCAGCGGGCTTTTCCTGGGAGGCTGCGAAACGGACGCCACCGGGCACCCGAACGACATGGCCGGCGATCCCGCCGACGGCCACTCGTACAGGGTGGTGGAGGTGGTAGACGGCCTGGAGCACCCATGGGGGGCGGCCTTCCTTCCCGGCGGAGACGTGCTGGTCACGGAAAAGCCCGGGCGCCTCCGGTGGGTCCGGGAGGGCACGCTTCAGGAGGAGCCCGTGGACGGGACGCCCCAGGTGGAGGCCGTGGGACAGGGCGGCCTTCTGGACGTAGCCCTCCACCCGGACTTCGAGTCGAACGGTCTCGTATACCTGAGCTACTCCAAAGGAGTCGACGGCGGAATCACCACGGCGGTAGCCCGCGGCCGGTGGGAGGACGGAGCCCTGAGGGATACGGAGGACATCCTCGTGGCGGACGCAGCCGCCTCCGGGGGCCGACACTTCGGGTCACGGCTCCTATTCGACCAGGAGGGACTCCTCTACGTGACGGTGGGAGACCGGGGGCTCCAGGATCCGGCTCAGGACCGAACCAACCACATCGGATCGACGGTCCGGATCCACGACGACGGCTCGGTCCCGACCGACAATCCGTTCTTGGAGGACCCGGACGCCTTGGACGAGATCTTCACATACGGAAACCGGAACGCCCAGGGGATGGCACTCCACCCGGAGACCGGAGACGTCTGGCAGAACGAGCACGGCCCCAGGGGTGGGGACGAGCTGAACCGGATGGAGGCGGGCGGGAACTACGGTTGGCCCGAATTCAGCTTCGGTGACCACTACGACGGCCGCTCCATCCCGGACCCGACACCCGACAGCGGGACGGTTCCGCCCGTGCTCCATTGGACACCGGCCATCGCACCCTCCGGGCTGGCCTTCTATACCGGAGACCGCTTTCCTGAATGGCGAGGGGATGCCTTCAATGGAGGGCTGGTCGGACGCCAGATTCGCCGGGTCGTCCTGGAGGAAGGGGAGGCGGTGGGGGAGGAAGTTCTCCTCCAGGACTACGGCTCCCGGATCCGGGCCATCGTGGACGGACCAGACGGCTACCTCTACTTCCTGACCGACAGCTCGAACGGAGTCCTGGGCCGGCTCGAGCCCGAGGGCTGACGAGGAGGGGCCCAAGTCGAGGCCCGGCCCGAAGAACCCCGTTCACCCACCCGAAATGGCCCCCACCACCCGCAGGGGCTCCTTTCCTCTGAGCACCGGGTCCGGAAGGATCGTGTCGACGGGATCGTGGGAGATGTCCTCGCCGCAGGCGAAGTAGCGCATGTAGTCCCGGCGCACCCCGTCCTCGTGGTTCCGAATCGTCCCTCGGAGGACCGGGTGGAGGACCTCCAGCGCCTCCATAACCCCCTGCACGGAGGGATCCGCAGTCTCCACCACCACCTCCCCCGGAACCCCTGCAAGAGTCCGGAGGTGACTGGGGAGCTGGACGCGGATGGTACGCGGTTCAGTAGCCGGGCTCACGGCAGGGTCTGCGCCTCCACGGAAAGGATCCGCGGCAGGTTCTCCGCGATGGTGGTCCAACTGTCCCCTGAATCGGCCGACGCGTAGATCCGGCCTCCGGTGGTCCCCAGATACACGCCGGCGGGATCGAGAGCATCCACCGCCAAAGCGTCCCGGAGGACATTGTGGTAGCAGTCGCGCTGGGGAAGCCCGCGAGTGAGGGCCTCCCACTCGTTTCCGCCCGTACGGCTCCGGTAGACCCGCAACCTC
>SKSR01000283.1 GCA_007122885.1 Gemmatimonadota bacterium | reverse complement strand
TATCGGGGAGTGGGTCATATCGCGGGATCGGATCGTGGCGTTCATTCCGGACGACGCGGAAGAGCGGAAGAAGGCGCAAGCTCGATGACGTTCGGGTGACGGGCACGGGTGGGCACAACGTGGGCACAGACGGCCCGAAAGGATCCGAATAGAACCGAATGTGCCCAAGTGAACAGAAACCGAAAGCCCCCGTCTCCGTAGGGGAAACGAGGGCTTAGGAATCCTTCCGAAAGGCCCGGTTCGTATCCAAAGACCGGTGTCCTGCCATTAGACGACGGGCCAAGAACGACCGGACCGAACCTCTGGGTCCCGGCCCGGACCTGGTGCCGGGGACAGAAGCCGGGGCGCATGCGAAGTAGGGCCACGCTCCGATCCTGTCCCGACCAACCTGTTTTATCGTAGCCGGCCCGGGGGATCGATTCAAGTCGGCGGCACATCTCCCGGTCCCCCCACCACTACCGGCGAAGGAAAGCGCCGGACTGTTCGCGTGGCGACGAACCGTACGTCGGGAAAGGCTGGGGCCAAACTCTTCGCCGCCGCCCGGGCGTCCTCCTCACGACGAAAGACCCCATACGACGCCGACCCCGACCCGGAGAGGAGAGCGAAGCGGGCGCCGCTCGAGTCGGCCAGGGAGGCTCGGATCCGGGCGAGGGCCGGATGCCGCGCCAGCACCACGCCCTCGAAATCGTTCTCCGCCAGCCGGGAGATCCGGGTCCAATCGGTGAGGGAGTCGCCATCGAGAAGGAAGGGCTCGGATCCCGTCCCGGGCTCATGTTCCCCCTCCCCGGAAAGGGCCCGGTAAGCCCACGGAGTCTCCACCCCTGTGCCGGGGAGTGCCAGGACCACGGGCGCGGGGGGCAGCCCCTCCACTCCGAGCATCCGTCCTCCCCGGCCCCAGGCCAGAGCCAACGGGGCCGGCCCCGTGAAGAAGGGAACGTCCGAGCCCAGGGCCGACGCCTCCCGGGTCAACGTCCAGGGGTCCAGGGGAGCCCCGGAGACGGCGTTCAGGCCCCGAAGGACGAAGGCGGCATCTGCGGACCCTCCACCCAGTCCCGTGCCCGGAGGAACCTTCTTTTCGAGCCACAGCTCGACCCGCCCCCCGACGCCCGATCGGGCCAGGAAGCGATCGGCGGCCCTGTACGCCAGATTCTCCTCCACCGGGCCCACCGGTTCTCCCGTGGTCCGGAGCTCCACACCCCTCCCCTCACCAAGCCACCGGAGCCATAGCCGGTCGCCCCATTCCACGGCGGCCATGAGGGTCTCCACCTGGTGGTACCCCGACACCTCCCGGGCCAGGACCTTGAGGCGCAGGTTGACCTTGGAGGGCACCGGTAGAAAGTGCCACTCGCTCACACCGGCTCCTCCCGGGCGGCCCTGGAAGCCCCGCCTTCTTCCACCGCTTTCTCCACCACCTCCTCGGATCTCCGGACTTCCTCCATGGAGAGCCCCAACCTCCACGCGTAATAGAGCCCGATGACGGTCACGGGGATGAAGGCCCCCAGGTGGTATCCGAACGCGAACGCCAGAGTCGTGCCGTGGCCGATCCCGTAGACCTCGTGGAGTCCCACAACCGCCGCAGCATGAAAGGTACCGAAGAAACCCGGCGCCGACGGCACCGCGACACCCAGTGCGATGATGGCCTGGACGAAGAGAGCGGGGGCGTAGCCAAGCTCGATGTCGAAGGCGAGGAACGCCAACCAAAAGGAGACCGCATTCCACGCCCAGAAGCCCACGCTCCACAGGAAACCGAGCAGGAGAAGCCGGGGACTGCGGAGAGCACCCAACCCAGCCAGAAACCGCTCCACCACCCCCACGAGCACCCGCCCGGTCCTCTCCGGAAAAAACCGAACGACCCGGACGACGGCCCAGACCAGCGCCTTGGGCCACATCAGGAGCCCGAGCAGCCCGAGGAGGATGACCACCAGGGCACCCACCACCAGGGTGAGGAGGTCTCCGATGGGATAGCCACCCACCGTGGCTACATCGGGGAAGCTCGGGGAAGCGAGGGCCACGAGAAGAAGCAGAAACACGGCCACCGCGTCCAAGAACCGCTCCACCACCAGGGAGCCCACCGCACCGCTGGTGGAGACCGGCTCCATCCGACTGATGGCGTAGGCCCGGGCGAACTCTCCCACCCGGGCGGGCAGGAGGTTGTTCGCCATGAATCCGATGTTCACGGCCGCGAAGCGAGGCCTCAGGCGGGTTCCAGGATGAAGGGGGTGGAGGAGGACCTTCCAGCGGAGGGCCCGAACGAGAAAGCCGGAGGTAGTCACGGCCACCGCTGCCACGAGAAGCTCCCAGCGGACCCCCCGGAGGGCAAGCCATACCTCACCGACATCCACATCCCGGAGCACCCACCAGATGAGCAGGCCGCTGATCACCAGGCCGAGAACGGCCTTCCAATCCCCCCTCACCGCTCCCCCTTCCGTCCCACGTCGCTCTCCGAGCCCGGGCGAGGGGGCCGGATCAGTATCCCAAGGGCTCGAGCCACGTCCCGGGCTCGCTCACCCGGTCCCGGGCCGAAGCCATGAGGGCCCTCATCTCACGTACCGCTTCACCCAATCCGGTGAAGACCGAACGGGAAACGATGCTGTGGCCGATGTTGAGCTCCTCCACGCCCTCCAAGGCCGCCACGGGAACCACGTTCTCGTAGGTGAGACCGTGACCCGCATGGACCGCCAGGCCCAGTTCCCGGCCCAACCGGGCTGCCCGAGCCAGTCGGCCCAGCTCCATCCCCCGCTCGGCGCCAGACGCGTTCGCGTACTCGCCGGTGTGGAGCTCCACCGCTTCCGCCCCGAGGTCTCGGGCCCTTCGAAGGGCGTCTTCCTCCGGGTCCACGAACAGAGAGGTTCGGACCCCGGCCTCCTGAAGCCGGGAGAGGGGACCGGCCAGGTGATCGCCGTCCCCTTCCCCGGAAAGCGCCAGGCCTCCTTCCGTGGTCACCTCCTCCCTCCGCTCCGGAACCAGCGTGGCCTGTATGGGGGCCAGGCTACAGGCAAGCTCCACAAGCTCGTCGCGGGCGGCCAGCTCCAGGTTGAGACCGGTCCGGAGCGTGTCCATTAGGAGGCGAACGTCTCGATCCTGAATATGGCGGCGGTCTTCCCTCAGATGTACCGTCACGCCGTCCGCCCCCGCCATCTCCACAAGGACCGCAGCACGAACGGGGTCTGGCTCGTCCGTCTTTCGGGCCTCCCGGATCGTGGCTACATGGTCGATGTTCACGTACAACCTCATTCCACACCCTCCGCCTCATTCCACCCGATCGAACACGCCTTCCATCTCCTCGTGGAGCTCGGGCGACAGCCGGTGGGCCGCCAGCTCCAGGGCCCGGGCCCCCAGCATTCCGTAGAGGCGCCGTTCGTCCTCGCCCAACCCACGGAGATGAGCTTCCACCGTCTCCACGTCCCCTCGCGCCACCGGCCCCGTAAGGGCCTGTTCGGTACCCAGGCGCGCCACGTTCTCCAACGTTCCCCGGGCAAGGGGGAGGATTGCTTCCCGGGCCTCCGAGCGACCCAAACCGGCATCCTCCAGGATCGTGATGGCCGTATCCATGAGAACGACCAGGTAGTTGGAAGCCACGACGGCCGCCGCATGATACAATGGCCGCCGGGAAGCGGGAACCCTCAGGACCTTTCCGTCCAGGGCCGCCACCAGCCGCTGGCCCACCGCCAGCGCCTCCGGCTCTCCGGAAAGAGCGTAACTGCATCCGAAGAGCCTTTGAGCCCCGTCGTCGGGGCTCGCCACCGTCTGGAGCGGATGGAACGTGCCTACCGAGTATCCCTGCGCGTGCAGGGGACCCAAAGGGTCGGCGGCCAGGCTCCCCGAGAGGTGGAAGACCGCGCAGCCCCCGGGAGCGGGCCCCCGAGCGGCCAGGGCGTGAGCCACTTCTTCCAGGACGTGGTCGGGCACTGAGAGAAAGACCGCGGTCGTCCCCCGTTCCGGAGCCTCCAGGCCCCAGATGTAACGGGCGCCGTGCTCCCAGAAGAGGGGATGGCCCGGCGGATCCTCCGCCCGACCGCAGAAGGTGATGTGGTCGGCGAGTTCCGCTCGCCTGAAGGCATCGGCCAGAGCGAGCCCCATCCGCCCCGGCCCCACGAAATGAAGACGGTCCACGTCGCTCCTCAGCTCGGTTCCAAAAGCCGGAGCCCTTCCACTTGGCTGAGGCGGCCCAGGAGGGCGTCCGGCACCCGGGCAGTCACGCTCATCTCGGTTCCCGATTCCTCCAGCGAGAGGACTTCGCCCTCTCGATAAAGGGCCGCCAGCGTCTCCCCATCCGCCACCGGGAGACTCACATGAACGGCGGTCATGCGGCTCCGGACCCGCGCCTTCAGAGTGTCCGAGAGCTCGTCCAGGGAGTCGAGCTCGAAGGCCGAGACGAAAACCGCCGGTTTCGACTCCAGGGCCCGGATCCTTTCCCTCAGGCTCCGCTCCTCTCCGTGGGTGAGGCGATCCAGCTTGTTGAAGACGAGAACTTGCGGGACTTCCTCCAGTTCCAACTCTTCCAGGACCCCGTCCACGATCTCTTTCTGCTCCCGCCACTCGGCGTGGGAGGCGTCCACCACGTGGAGGAGCAGATCCGCCTCCCTTGCCTCCTCGAGCGTGGACCGGAAGGACGCGATGAGGTGGTGGGGAAGCTTCCGGATGAAGCCCACCGTATCCGTGATCAGCACTTCGTGACCCGACCCCAGCTCCACGGCGCGAGTCGCCGAATCCAGGGTGGCGAAAAGCCGGTCCTCCACGAAGAGATCGGATCCGGACATAGCCCTCAAGAGGGACGACTTGCCGGCGTTCGTGTATCCCACCAGGGCGGCCCGGAACGCTCCGTCCCGGCTCCGGCGCTGGACCGCACGGGACTCGGCCACCGCCCCCAGCTTCTTCTTGAGGTCCGATATCCGGCGACCGATGAGGCGTCGATCCGTCTCGAGCTGGGTTTCCCCGGGACCTCTCAAGCCGATCCCCCCTCGAATCCGGGAGAGGTGGTTCCACATCCTTTTAAGGCGGGGCCGCAGATATTCGAGCTGGGCCAACTCCACCTGCATCTTCGCTTCCCGCGTCCGGGCCCTGGAGGCGAAAATGTCCAGGATCAACTCCGAGCGGTCCATGACGCGCACATCGAGAGCGTCCTCCAGGTTCTTCGCCTGGTCCGGCTTCAGATCCTCGTCGAATATGACGAGATCGGCGCCCGTTTCTCCCACCAGCTCCCGGATCCGTTCCACCTTGCCTCGGCCCAGATAGTAACGAGGGGTGGGCGCGTTGATGCGTTGGATGACCGTGCCCACCACTTGCCCGCCGGCCGTGTCCGTAAGCCGCATGAGCTCCGCCAGGTGTTCCTCCACCACGCGGGCTCCGGTGGTGCGAAGCGGGGCTCCAACCAGGAGCGCCCGGTCCACCGGGGTTCTGTTTTCCACCAGCGTCGAGGGAATCTGAAAACCTCCTGAATCGGTTCCAGTGTGACCTGCCGGGGCGATCGGCCCTCATCGGCCGAAGCGAAGGATCGCCCACATGCCCTTCTACCCCTCCGGGTCCTCCAGGGCTCCGGCTCCTCCGGACCTGAGGGAACGCCAACGGGCCAGGCGCTCACCCAGAACGGCTTCGAATCCGCTCTCCCCGGGATCGTAGAAACGGCTTCCCCGGAGGGACTCGGGAAGATACTCCTGCGCGGCTATCCCTTTCGGTTCATCGGGATCGTACCGGTAACCCTTCCCGTACCCGATCTCCTCCAGAAGCTCGGTCGGGGCGTTTCGGAGGTGGAGGGGGACGGGAGCCCCCGGATGCTCACGCACCGCTTCCAGCACCTGCCTCCAAGCCCGATAGAGCCGGTTGGACTTGGTAGCCGAAGCCAGGTACACGGCCATCTGGGCCAAAGCCAGGTCCCCCTCTGGAGATCCTGCGGCCTGGTACGCCTCCCAGCCCGCGGCGACGGTCCGGAGGGCTTCGGGATCCGCCATGCCCACATCCTCACTGGCCATGCGAAACATCCGCCTCGCCAGATACCCGGGATCCTCCCCACCGTCCAGCATTCGCGCCAGCCAGTACAGGGCCCCATCCGGATCTCCACCCCGTATGGACTTGTGAAAAGCGGAGATGAGGTTGTACCCCTCCTCCCGTCCCTTGTCGTAGTGAGCGAAACGGAGTTGGAGTCCCTCCCGGACTTCGTCCACACCCAGACCTCCGCCGGGTCCCGCCAGGGACGCCGCCGCTTCGAGGGCGTTGAGGGCACGACGGGCATCTCCATCCGCCCAACGGGCGAGAGCCGAGAGAGCCTCCGGGTCCGCCTCCAGGGCCATCCCGCCTACCCCGCGTTCTTCGTCTTCCAGCGCCTCAACGAGAATCTCCTCGATCTCCCGGGCGTCCAGGGGCTTCAACAGGTACACGGGCGCCCGGGAAAGGAGGGGGCGATTGATCTCGAAGCTGGGGTTCTCGGTGGTGGCCCCCACGAGTACGACCGTGCCCTCCTCCACGTGGGGTAGAAACGCATCTTGCTGGGCTCGATTGAAGCGGTGGATCTCGTCGCAGAAGAGGATGGTGCGGCGCCCGGTGGCATCCAGGCGCGTTCTGGCCTGCTTCACGACCTCCCGGATCCGCGTCACACCTTCGGTCACGGCGCTGAGGGAAACGAACGTGGCGTCGCCCCGCTGGGCCAGGAGCCGGGCCACGGTGGTCTTTCCACTTCCGGGAGGCCCCCAAAGGATCATGCTGGAGAGCTCCCCTCCCTCCAACGCAGCGCGAAGGGAAGTCCCCTCCGCCAAGAGGTGGTCCTGGCCTCGAATTTCCGCCACGGTGCGCGGACGCATCCGTGCCGCCAGCGGCTGCGCCGCCGAGCTTTTCCCCTGCCGGCTCCCTTCCCTCTCGGAGGGAGTCTCGGCCTGCCGCGAAGACGTCGGTTCCCCGGCGCCTTCACTCTCACCGAAGAGGTTCAGCTCATCTTTCATGGGAACCCCCGGGTCCGGACGCGGGCGACACACCTGCAGCTTCCAGGTACTCGGAAGCCCAGCGGGCGAGGGTCTCCGGGTCGTTGGCGTCCGGGGCTTCCAGGACCCGATCGAGGAGGTATTCCAGCACCCGCCCGAAATGGGGTCCCGGGCGGTAACCCATCCGGATCAGGTCCCGGCCGTCCAGAGCGAGTTCCCCCACCTTGAGGGCCGGCTCCCGGGACAGAACCTCCCGAATCCGCCACCTCCTCCGCAGGACCGTATCGGGACCCGGGCCTGCGCCTCGGCAGGCGTTGGCCCGTGCCTCCGCCCACCACAGGCGGAAGAATCCGTGAAGCTGCTCTCGGCCCGCCCCGGCCAACCAACGCCGAATCTCCTCGTCCCCGGGATCGCCCTCGGGAAAGAAGCCGCTCCAGCCCGCGAGTCCAACCACATGGCGGATCTCGTCGTTCGAGAACCGAAGGCGCTCGAGAACTGCCGCCGCTCGCAGGGCCGCCCGCTCCCGGGGCCCGGGGGATTTCCTCCCTCGATCCCGCGACTGGGCCTCCGGCCACCCCACGCCGGTGAAGAGAGCGGCAAGGCGGAGCCTGGGGCGGTGCGGGGGCAGGAGGTCCACCGTCCTGAGGGCGTGGGACCATAGGTCGTCGTCTCCGCCGTCCCGGCGATCCTCTCCCACCAGCCGGTTCAACTCGGGAGCCAGCCGGGCCAGAGCCCCCGATGCCGCGTAGAGGGCCAGCGAGCGGGAAGGGCGGCCGGCACCACCCAACACCTTGAGCAGCTCCTCCCGGACCCTCTCCGCCGAGAGGCGGTCCAAGAACGGGACCCCGCGCACGAGGCCACGCCAGGAATCCGGGTCCACCGTGAGCCCGAAGACGCCGGCGAAGCGAAGCCCGCGAAGGACTCGGAGGTAGTCCTCCCGAAACCTCTCGTCCGGGCTTCCCACGGTCCGGAGGCGTCGTTCCTGCAAGTCGTCCACTCCCCCGAAGGGATCCCGGAGCTCTCCCCGGATGGGATGCCAAGCCACAGCGTTGATCGTAAAGTCCCGACGGGCCAGGTCCTCCTCCACCGAGTCGGCGAACTCCACCACCGCGTGCCGGCCGGTGGTCTCCACGTCCCTCCGGAAGGTCGTCACCTCGTAGAGGGTGCCATCCCGGGCGAGGACCCCCACCGTCCCGTGGTCGATACCAATGGGGACGCTCCTCTTGAAGAGCTTTCGGACCGTTCCGGGCTCGGCCCGGGTGGTCAGGTCCCAGTCTCCCGACGGGTCCCCCGCAAGAGCGTCGCGAACGGCTCCTCCCACCGCCCACGTCTCGTACCCGGCGTCTTCCAGGGTCCGAACGATCCAGCGCACGGCCTTCGGCGCCCGCATTCCTTCCGCGGACCCTATCGAGGACGGCCGAGGCACGTTCCCCGAGCTCATCCCGGCCGGATCACGCCCCCGTTCACGTTCAGGATTTCCCCTGTCACGTGTCGGGCCAGGGGCGACGACAGGAAAGCGATGGGCCCGGCCACATCTTCCGGGTCGGCCACTCGGCCCAAGGGGATTTCAGGGAGAAAGTCCTCCATCCCGCCGTCGCCGAGCACCGGCTCCGCCATCTCCGTATCGATCCAGCCTGGCGCCACGGCGTTCACCCGGATGTCCCGGGGAGCCAACTCCACGGCCAACCCCTTTACCAGCGACTGAAGTCCTCCCTTGGACGCCGCATAGTCTCCATGGAATGCCTCCCCCCGCTGGGCCGCAGTGGATGTCACCACTACCACCGCTCCCCCCGGGTTCACGGTAGGAAGCATCTCTCGGAGGAGCAGGAAGACCGAGTCCAGGTTCACCCTGAGGGTTGTCCTCCACTGTTCCCAGGTCATGGAGCTCAGAGGGACGTCCGAAGGAGGCCAGACTCCATGGTTGCTCACGAGTATGTCCAACCCTTGGAACCGGCGGGCCATGGCGGGCTTGAGTGCCTCCACTTCCTCCAGCCGGCTCAGGTCGGCCTGCACGGCCCATCCATCCACCCCGTGCGCCTGCACGCCCTCCACCACTTCCCGGGCCCCTCGCTCTCGGGTTCGGTATACGATTCCCACGGACGCCCCGGCCTGGGCGAGGTACAGGGCCGTGGCCCGCCCCACCCCCCGAGACCCGCCGGTCACCAGAGCGGTCCGGCCGGCCAGATCCAGGAGAGGCCTCTGACTCACCTCACTCCTCCTCCCGGTTCACCGGTCCCCGAGCCCGAAGGCCGCCTTCAAGCGGTTCCAGAATCGGTCCCGGGGCTCGATCTCGGGAACCGGCACAGGCTCCTCGCCCTGCAGGATCCGGGCCGGGTTCGTGCGGATGAGAAGGTCCCACTGCTCCGACGCCCCCACGTCCTCGAGAAGCTCTCGGGCCTCGTCTACGTAGAGCTTCAGGTGGGGTCGAGCGTGGAAATCGGTACTCAAGCAGCCGACCCAACCCCGCCGAAGCAGACGGAAAGCCAGAGTCCGCGCACCGTCCCCGTATCGACCGGCCAACGAACCCAGGTTCACCTGAAGGACGGCTCCGGACTCGGTCCATTCCCGAAGCACCTCCAGCTCCCTCCCCACGCCGTGGTACCGTTCCGGGTGGGCGATGAGGGGCCGAACCCCCTGGTCCTTCAGCCACCGGAGCACCCGGCCCGTGCCGGGAGGAACCTGCAGGCGGGGCCACTCCACCAGAACCCATTCCGTGTCCCCAAGGTGGAGGCGGGGATCCGAAAGATCCGGCTTGGGCACGTCCAGCATGACCTCGTGGCCCCGCTGGAGTTCCACCTCAGGGTACTCCCGGGCCACGGCCTCCCGAAGGGTAGCCCACCCCTGGTCCATCCCTTCCATGAAGGGCTCGAACCCGGCCGGGTCCAGGGTGAGGCTTCCATTGACGTGGGGTGTGGTGGCCAGAGTCCCGAACCCTGCCTCCACCAACCGTCCGACTCCTTCCAGGGAATCGCCCACGCTCCGGGCTCCGTCGTCCACCGCTGGAACCAAGTGACTGTGGAGGTCGGTGAGCCCCATCTCACCGGACCCGGTCACGTTTCCTCGCCCAGGGCCGCGATCCGAAGAGCCACCGACCGAAACCGTCCGCCCGGATCCTCCTCCTCCAACCCTGCCTCGCACGCATACGTCAACAGCCCATCCGCCGCCAACAGGTCCAACGCCCCTTCACGACTCCTTTCACCGGCCCGATCCAGAGCCCTTCGGAGGGCCACCTCCGCCGAGTCCGTCAGGACCCGGGGTACGGTCGGACCTGCCCCTGTGCTTCCCTTGGGATCCGTAGACTCCACGAGGAAGCGCCCCATGCGGACGGTGAGCGGGGACGGGGGCGACGGTCGTCTGCCCTGAATCCAATCTGCGAGTCCCCCCTTCACCCCTGCTCCCTGACCGATACCGAGCCCAGCATCTCGGAGAGGAGCCGCTCTCCGGTCTGAAGGGCCTCGTCCAAACGCCCTTGGTCCTCCACCCCCGCCTGGGCCATGTGCGGTCGCCCCCCGCCTCGTCCACCAACCACTTCAGCCACCGCCCGAACCAGGTGGTCGGCCCGAAGGCCCCGACCGATCACGTCATCGGTGACGAACGCGAAGAGGCTACACTTTCCCTCGGGAAGCTCGACGGCCACCACCGCCACGGCACCCCGTTCCCGTTCCAGGAAGGCGTCTCCGAAACTCCTCGCCTCGTCGGCCTCTCGGGCCCGAAGTCGGTAGGCCCGGTACCGGATCGGATCGCCCTGGTCGCCGTCGATCCGGACGAGGGAGTCCACCACCACCTCTTCCCCGGCTCCGCCGGATTTTCGCATCTCCTCCAGGTGGCGCTCCAGCTCATCCCGCTCCTCCCGAAGCTGGTCGATCCGACGGAGGACGTTTTCCTCGGTGGACTTGAGTCGCTCCGCCACGCCTCGCACCGTCCCACGAAGCTCCTTCACCCGCTCATAGGCGGCAGGCCCGGTCACCGCTTCCACTCTTCGAACCCCTGCGGCCACTCCTCCTTCCCGGGCGATGAGGAAGAGGCCCGCCTCTCCCGTGTGACGGAGGTGCGTGCCTCCGCAAAGCTCCTTGCTGACTCCGGGAATTTCCACCACCCGGACCTGGTCTTCGTACTTCTCGCCGAACAGCGCGATGGCCCCCTGCGCCACGGCCTCCTCGTAGGGCATGCTCTTGAAACGCAGCGGGAGATCCTGCCAGATGCCCTCATTCACCCGCTCCTCCACCCGAACCAGCTCTTCCGGGGTCAGGGCCTCCGGATGGGTGAAATCGAAGCGAAGCCGGTCCGGCGCCACCAGCGACCCCCGCTGGACCACATGATCGCCCAGAACCTCCCGAAGCGCCGCATGGAGGAGGTGGGTGGCCGTGTGGTTGCGTTCCGTGTCGTGTCTGGCTTCCCTGTCGACACAGGCCCGAACCGGCACGGGACCGATGGGTGAGGCCGGAGGGCCGTCTCCTTCCAGGATGGAGCCCAGGAGTGCCGTCCCGGGGCCGGATCGAACCACCTGCTCCACCGACGCGGTCCATCCCTCCCCGACAATCCGGCCCCGGTCGGAGACCTGTCCACCGCTCTCCAGGTAGAACGGGTTTTCCTTCAGAACGACGCCCACGGTTCCGTTCTCGCGCCGGAGGGCCAGCGCCTCCGTCTCCACATCCACCTCGTCGTAGCCCACGAACACTTGCTCGGACTCATCGTCCAAGACGGCCCAGTCGCCCAGTTCCTCTCCCTGGATCCGGGGCTGGCTTCGGGCTCGGTCCCGGCGGCTGCGTTCGCGCTGGGCGCGCAGATGTTCTTCGAATCCCTCCAGGTCCACCGCGTATCCTCTTTCCTCGGCCATGATCTGGGTGAGGTCCTGAGGAAAGCCGAAGGTGTCGTAGAGCCGGAAAACCTCCTCTCCTGGAATCACGGGGCGGGAGGAGGCCTCCCCCTCGCCGTCCTCCAACGGTGGGGCCAGCTCGTCGAACCGTTCCATGCCCCCCTCGATGGTCTGGAGGAAACGCTCCTCCTCCACCCGGCTGGCCCGTAGGACATGGGCCTTCCGGTCCAGCAGATCCGGGTAGGCATCCCCCATCCGGTCCACCACTTCTTCCACCACCTTCACGAGGGTGGGTTCCCGACGACCCAGAAGCCAGGCGTGCCGGACCCCTCGTCGAAGAATCCGGCGGAGGACGTATCCCCGACCTTCGTTGGAGGGAAAAACCCCGTCGGCGAGCAGGAACGCCACCGCCCGGGCGTGATCGGCCAGCACCCGGTAGCTCACGCCCGCTTCGGTCTCGGCCCGATAGGGTTCGCCCACCACCCGGGCCACCCGGTCGAGAAGGGGGAGAAAGAGGTCGGTGTGGTAGTTGGAGTCCACCCCCTGGAGAACCGCGGCCAAGCGCTCCAGGCCGGCCCCCGTGTCGATGGAAGGGGCGGGCAGCGGTTCCAAGGTGCCGTCGACCCCCCGGTCATACTGCATGAACACCAGGTTCCAGAGCTCCAGGATGCGGCCCTCTTCCCCCAAAGCCTCGAACGCGTCGGGCCCCAGGGTCCCCTTCCGCTCCTCCTCCGGACGCAGGTCGTAGTGGAGCTCGGAGCAGGGGCCACACGGCCCCGTCTCGCCCATTTGCCAGAAGTTCTCCTCGTCTCCCAACCGGAAGACGCGAGATACTTCCAGGCCGGCCACCTCTTGCCAGAGGAGAGCCGCCTCGTCGTCGGTGTGGTGGACCGTGGCGTAGAGGCGGTCCGGGTCCAGACCGAGCTCGGAGGTGAAAAACTCCCAAGCGTAATGGATGGCGTCCCGCTTGAAATAGTCACCGAACGAGAAGTTCCCGAGCATCTCGAAGAAAGTGTGATGCCGGGTCGTCTTCCCCACCTGCTCCAGGTCGTTGTGCTTCCCGCCGGCCCGAACGCACTTCTGCGCCGTGACGGCGCGCCGGTGCGGACCTTCCTCCTCGCCGAGGAAGACCCGCTTGAACTGGACCATCCCGGCGTTGGTGAAGAGGAGGGTGGGGTCGTCGGGGGGAACGAGGGGACCGCTGGGAACGAGCTCGTGTCCCCGGAGCTGGAAGTAGTCCAGAAACCGACGTCGTATTTCAGAAGCCTTCATGGCTGAACCTGAGCCTGGGATGACCACAACCCCGGACCTTCCCCGGAGGGAAGGCTCCCGGGCCCTGCACCGACGAAGCTGGGTCGCAGAGGGCAAGGCGAGGCGGGCCAGCTTGCAGCCGGCACCCGGCCGCAAGTGACGGACGAACCGCCGGCCGAGTATAACGACTTCGGGCACGGTGGCTCAACACAACGGGGGCCCGTGCCCGGAATTCTCCCCCCTCCTACCAAGGGCCGCCCACGTCCGCTTCGCCGGCCGGCGCTCCGCCCCGGATCGATTCAGGACTCCCTTCCGTCCGGCACTCCACCGTCGTCGGCCACTTGCGCGTCTCTCTCCTTCTGATCTGACCCCAGATCCAGGGAGGCCCGGATCTTATCGTCCAACTCCCCGGCTATGTCCTCGTTCTCCACGAGGAACTGTCGGGCATTCTCCTTCCCCTGACCCAGCCGCAGGTCGCCATAGGAGTACCAGGCTCCCGACTTTTCGACCACACCTAACTCCGTACCGAGATCGAGCAGTAGGCTCGTGTGGCTGATCCCTTCATTGTAGAGAATGTCGAACTCCGCCTGCTTGAAGGGAGGGGCACACTTGTTTTTGACCACCTTCACGCGGGTTCGGTTCCCCACCAGGTCCTGCCCATCCTTGATCGCCCCGATACGGCGAATGTCCAGTCGAACGGAGGAGTAGAACTTCAGAGCCCGGCCTCCCGAAGTGGTTTCGGGATTGCCGAACATGACCCCCACCTTCTCCCGAATCTGGTTCGTGAAGATGACGGCCGTGTGGGATCGGTTCACCGCCCCTGTCAGCTTCCGGAGGGCTTGGCTCATCAGGCGAGCCTGGAGGCCTACATGTGAATCCCCCATTTCCCCCTCGATCTCCGCCCGGGGCACCAGAGCCGCCACCGAGTCCACCACCACGGCGTCCACGGCATTGCTCCGAATGAGGACTTCGGCGATCTCGAGAGCCTGCTCCCCGTGGTCGGGCTGGGAAACCAGGAGGTTGTCCACGTCGACCCCGAGCTTCCGGGCGTAGTTTACATCCAGCGCGTGCTCCGCGTCCACGAACGCCGCGATCCCTCCCTGTCGTTGGGCACTGGCGATCACGTGGAGGCAGAGCGTGGTCTTTCCGCTGGACTCCGGCCCATAGATCTCCGAGATGCGCCCTCGGGGGATTCCCCCCACGCCGATGGCCGCATCCAAGTTGATGGCGCCGGTGGGTATGGACGACACCTGGATCCGCGCCCCGTCGGCCCCCATTCTCATGATGGCTCCCTTCCCGTGCTGACGCTCGATCTGGGTCAGGGCCGTCTTGAGGTCCTTCTTCTTCTGCTCGCTGAGTTCCGCCGTGGCCATCGTATCTCCCTTGCCGGGGACGGGGAAAAAGGGGCCCGAGACGACCTCCTCCCTCTCGGGCCCGTCGAGAACCTAGCACACCCGAAGAGACCACGAAAGCCCTCGTGTGGCGGGCCCGGCATCTTTGGGAACGCTGCCGGAAAGATGGGTGCGTCCACCGGGTCTCGGCCATGGTCCACCGGGTCGCTCCGAAAAACCGGGAAAAACCGGCCGCCCGGGCGGCCGGTGGAACCCCCGGCCTCCTCCGCGGGTTCCGGGAGGGGATCACCTCCCTCGTGTGGACGGGAGAGGCTGCGGGCTTACCGGAGGAGTCCCGGCATGCTCGCCTCCCGAAGGCAACGTGAGGGAAATCGGTCCGGAATGAACTTCGGCGTGGGCCGCCTGTGAGCGGAGACGCCGATCCCCCACCCACTGGTGAACAGCGGCTATGGTACGAGCGGCTCTCCTACTCTCCAGCGCTTGGATCGCGGCCGCGATCCCCATTCTTCCAGTGGAGGCCCAGGCCCCCGCCGACCACACACGGTTCACGGAACTCCTCCAGGAGGTGGTGGAGTTTCCCCGGGTGGACTACCAAGAGGTGTTGAGGCACCGTGGTATCCTCGACGCCTACATGGAAGAGCTGGCGGCCACCGACCCGGATCGTCTGACGCGGGAGCCCGAAGAGGTCCAGCTCACGTTCTGGATCAACGCCTACAACGCGTGCATGCTTCAGATCGTTGCGGACCACTATCCCATCGAGAGGGGTGGAGTGGGCTTGCTTCAGGGCGCCCGGAACCTGTTGGCCAGCAGACCTTCCAATTCGGTCTGGTGGATCCGTGACGTGTTCGACGGCCCCCACTGCCGGGTGGCCCAAGCAGACCGGTCGCTGGACGAGATCGAACACGAGATCATCCGGCCTCGCTTCGGGGAGCCCAGGATCCACTTCGCCGTGAACTGCGCGGCCCTGAGCTGCCCGCCCCTCTGGCCGGAGGCCTACGAGCCGGACCGGCTAGAGGAACAGCTTCAGCGGGCCACGGAGAACTTCATGGAGGATCCGGAGCACTTCCGGATCGAGGAGGGTTCGCCCCCCACCCTCCGGGTGAACCGGGTCCTGGACTGGTTCGGCGAGGATTTCGGAAACGAGGACGGGATCAAGGAATTCTTCGCTGCCCGCGTGGGCGGGAATCAGGCCCGGATCCTCCGGAATCCGGAGACGAGGGTGGACTACTTCGACTACGACTGGACCCTGAACGACGTGGACCCGTGACGGCGTCCTATGTCCCCACTCTCGGCATCGTCATCCCGACGGTGAACGAAGCGGAGCATCTTCCCCGCCTTCTGAGCGACATCGCCGGACTTTCCATCCCCCACGAAGTGGTCGTGGTAGATGGAGGCTCCAGCGACGGCACTCAGGAGCGGGCTCGAGCGGCAGGGGCCTTGGTGGTCCGGTCCCAGCGGGGACGGGCCACCCAGATGAACGCGGGAGCCGTGGCCCTTCGCACTCCCTGGCTCCTCTTCCTCCACGCCGACTGTCGGATTCCGGCAGCGGCCCGGGAGCAACTGGCCCGTTGGGTGGTGAGCCGTCCCCCGGAGGCTTCCGGTCACTTCCGGTTCCAGCTTTCCGGGGAGCACTGGTTCTGGCGCTTCATCGAGGCTGGACAG
>SKSR01000312.1 GCA_007122885.1 Gemmatimonadota bacterium | reverse complement strand
GTCCTTCGCACATGGTCTGGACCTCCATGTCCCACGCGAAGTGGGTGAGCTCCCCCTGGGTCCGGAGCTCGGCGAACTGAGCTTCGTCGTTGGCGTCGGCGATGGAGCCTGGGCGGAGGCCATCCCCCAATGAGAAGGAGACGTCGTACGCCCGCATGATCTCGCAGATTTCCCCGAAGCGTGTGTAGAGGAAGCTTTCCTGGTGATGGGCCAGGCACCACTTCGCCATGATGCTCCCTCCCCGGGAGACGATTCCCGTCAGCCGGTTCGCCGTCAAGGGAACGTAGCGAAGGAGCACCCCCGCGTGGACGGTGAAGTAGTCGACTCCCTGTTCGGCCTGCTCCACCAGTGTGTCCCGGTACACCTCCCATGTGAGCTCCTCGGGAATCCCCCCCACCTTTTCCAGGGCCTGATAGATGGGCACGGTTCCCACCGGCACCGGAGAGTTGCGAAGGATCCACTCCCGGGTCTCGTGGATGTGCTCGCCTGTGGAGAGGTCCATGACCGTGTCCGCCCCCCAGAGGGTGGCCCAACGGAGCTTCTCCACCTCATCGTCGATGGAGCTCTTCACCGCTGAGTTGCCGAAGTTGGCGTTCACCTTCACCCGGAAGTTCCGACCAATGATGGTGGGCTCCAGCTCCGGGTGGTTTACGTTGGCCGGAATGATCGCTCGTCCTCGCGCCACCTCGCTTCGGACGAAGTCCGGATCCAGCCCTTCGCGGATGGCCACGAACTCCATCTCCGGGGTGACCTCGCCCTTCCGGGCGTAGTGCATCTGGGTCACGGTCTCCGTCCCTCGATAGGTGGGACGCCGGAGCCCGGGGGGAAGGGAAGGCGAAGCCTCGCTCCGGGCTTCCGGTCCGGAGCGACCCGTCTCCTCCACACCGCGCGCTTCGATCCAGCGAGCCCGAAGGTCCGGAAGACCTTCCCGCGGGGTGAAGCCCCAGGGCCCGCTGGTATCCGGCACCCGAAGAGGCGGCTCTCCCCCGGAGGGTTGGATCTCCCTCATGGGAACCCGGATCCCCCGGGTCCCCTGCACGTGGACCTTGCGTGAGTTGGGGAAGGCGCTGCCGTAGTCGCCGTGGGAACGAGGAACGGAAGCTTCCGAAGGCATGTGGGATCTCTCCTGGGCAGGGGACGCTGGGGAGATCCGGGACGGAAGGGGAAGGGCAAACAAAGAACGCCGCCCTCCGAGGGGCGGCGCAGTCCGCGTGGGGTCGGAGGGGGGAACCGACCCACCCCCTCCTGGGCACGCGCCGCGCTTCCTCCGCC
Source organism: Gemmatimonadota bacterium (assembly GCA_007122885.1). Taxonomy (GTDB): domain Bacteria; phylum Gemmatimonadota; class Gemmatimonadetes; order Longimicrobiales; family Gaopeijiaceae; genus SKSR01. The sequence goes on along the minus strand of SKSR01000312.1, from coordinate 3,551 downwards.
GGTCTGATCCGGATCAGGTTCCAAGGGACTCTCTCAATCCCGCCCCCAACAGACTTGGCGAGCGGGATACCCCTGGCGGCTTTCACTTTCCCGGGAAGGTATCGCTCCCGCCCACCCCGGTCCACCACCTCCAGGGAGGAGTCTCCGGACCGGACGGCTTCCGTCGAGCCGCGTTGCGCGTTCTTTCAGCGCCCAGGTACCTTTGCCCTGTTCGAACGGAGCCCCCTGCTCGGCACATGCCGGCATCCCCGCCCTCTTCTCCAAGGACGCCCCCCGCATGGAGAATCGCCCCCTTCGCCTCGCGCCACCGGATCTCGCATCCCCGAGCCGGGAAGTGGCCCGGGGTCGTCGGCACCGGGTCGCCGGCCGCCTCCGGACCTTCATGGCGATTCTCCCCTTCCTGGCAGGAGTCCTGGCGGTCACTCCGGCGTCCCTCCCCGCCCAGAGCGTGGAGGAGTTGGTGGACCGATTCCTCGACGCGTGGAACAGCGAGGACGTGGAAGCCGTGGAAGCCATGCTGACCGACGACGCGGTCTATTGGAACGCCGGACAGGAACTGGAGGGCCCGGAGGAGATCCTGGGGTCCTGGGCGGCGGCCATGGAGGCCACCGACCGGATGACCTTCACGCCCCTCCGCTCCCGGACCGGAGAGGACCTGGCGTTTCAGGGAGGGCACTGGGCCCAATGGGTGGGGGATACGGTGGTAGAGGAGGGTGCCTACACGTTCGTCTTCTCCCGAAGTGACGATGGATCCTGGAACCTGGCGTCGGCCCACGTGGAGAGGGGGGGCGCGAACGGCCGTTGACGGGCGACCCGCGGCGGCCCAGAATCGCTGAATGATCCTCGACCCCTCTTTCCCGGAGGCTTTCTCATGAGGTTGTTCTCCTTCCTCCTGATCGGGCTGCTCTCGGCCGCACCCCTCTCGGCGACCTGGTCCATCATCGCCGTGGACCGGGAGACCGGCCGGGTGGTCATCGCCTCGGCTACCTGCGCTGCCACTGGTCCGGACCAGCTCAAGCTCCTTCAGGCCGTGGTGGCCCCGGGAGTGGGCGTGGCGGCCGCCCAGGCCGGGGTGGACCGAACCCACGAGAACCAGCGTCTCATCTTCCAGGAGCTGCAGGGGGGGACGGAGCCTGCGGCCATCATCCAACTCCTCCAGGAGGATCCGGAGATCGAGCGACGGCAGTTCGGTATCGTGGATCTCGAGGGTCGGGTGGCGGGCCGAACCGGGGCGGAGAACCGGGATGCCGCCATGGACACCCAAGGGGTAGCCCGCGACGGAATCGTCTACTCGGTCCAAGGCAACATCATGGCGAACGATGAAACCATGATCGAGGCGGCTCGGGTCATGAGGGAGAGCAGTGAGCCCATCACCGACCGGGTCATGGCGGCCATGGAGCGGGCCGACGAGCTCGGCGGGGACGGACGCTGCACGTGCGAAACGGAGCCCCTGCCCGAAGGAGCGATGTGCACGGGCAAGACCTCCCACGTGGCCTACATCCTGGCGGCAGATCCGGACGACGCCCTGGGGCCCGACACCGGAAATCCCCCGGACGACCTGACCGCTCCTTACAACTCGGGCGACTACCACCTCTACATCGCCATCTGGCCGGACAACACGGAGCCGCACGAGGACGCGAACCCGGTCCGCACGCTGCGGATGCGCTACGACGAGTGGCGGGCCGGCCGGTGACGGGCGGAGACGCCCGGAAAACGCCGCGATCGCAGGGCCCTCCGTCGAGTGCTTCGCGTCCCTGGATCCCGTAGCCGATGCCGCAGGGGAGGCGGCCCCGGGGCTTCGTCCTTGGGGGCGCCCCGTTTCCGGTCCTGGAACCCACCGCCCCGTGCACCGAGGCCCAACACCATGGATCCCGAGATCTTTTCCCGAATCTTCGTCCGTGAGCTCCGAAGCCTGATCCAAGAGCTCCACGCCTATCCCGATGACGAGTCGGTATGGGCCCTGCCGGAGGGGGTCTCGAACTCCGGAGGAACCCTGGCCCTCCATATGGCCGGGAACCTGCGGCACTACTTGGGGGCGGTCCTGGGACGGACGGGGTACGTCCGAGACCGAACCGCCGAGTTCCACCGGCGGGACCTGAGTCGGGAAACCCTCGTCGGGGAGGCGCGGGCGGCCATCGACGAAATCCAAGCCGCGCTCCTGGACCTGGACCCCGCCCGCCTTGAGGAGCCCTTCCCCGAGACGCCCACAGGGTCTCAAGGGCTGAGCGTCGGGGCCTTTCTGGTACATCTGGCCTCGCACCTGAGCTATCACCTGGGTCAGTTGGATTACCACCGGCGAATCGTCACCGGTGCTCCCGGAGAGATCGAGGCTCTATCGGCTGCAGCGCTGAAGGAACGGAGCGGGTAGGGGACGGTCCGCTGCCCCCCGCAGCCTGTCTGGGTTGTGAGGGAACCTGGCCCCCTTTAAGCTCAAGGAGCTGCCGCGTTCATCCTACCGCACCCGGAGCAGATCATGATCTCACGACGTGAGTGGTTGCGCCTGACGTCCGCGGCGGGAGCCGCTCTGTCCATCGACCCTGGACTCCTCCGCCGCTTGGGTGAACGGGACCTGATCACCCGCTCCATCCCATCCTCCGGCCAGGAGGTCCCGATCATCGGGCTGGGCAGTTCCGCCACCTTCGCATCCCTGGCCCAGGACGGCGATGCAGAAGCCGTTCGCGCGGTACTCCGGGCGCTGGTGGACGGCGGGGGGAGGGTCTTCGACACCGCTCCGGGCTACGCCGGGGGCGCCTCGGAGGATGTGGCCGGGCGGGTGGCTCAGGAGGACGGAATCGCCCAGGAGGTTTTCTGGGCCACGAAGCTCAACGTGGCTGGGCGCGGAGGGGGAAGCGCGGACCCGGACCAGGCTCGGGCCCAGGTGGAGGCCTCCTTCGATCGGATCGGAAAGGAGGTCATCGAGCTGATCCAAGTGCACAACATGGGAGATCCTGCCGTGCAGCTCCCCATTCTCCGGGAGTACAAGGAGGACGGGAGAGTCCGCCACATCGGGATCACCACCACCTTTGAAGGTCAGTACGACGAGCTGGTGGCGGTCATGCGGAACGAGCCCCTGGACTTCATCGGCACGGACTACGCCGTGGACAACCGACACGCCGAGGAGACGATCCTCCCCCTGGCGCAGGAGCGGGGGATCGGCGTCCTTGTCTACGCTCCCTTCGGCCGGACCCGCCTCTGGCAAAGGGTGGAGGGGATGGAGGTGCCCGAGTGGGCCGCCGACTTCGAGGCGGAAAGCTGGGCCCAGTTCTTCCTCAAGTTTGTGGCGGCCCACCCCGCCGTGACGGCCATCACCCCGGCCACGAGCCGCCCGGAGCACATGGTGGACAACCTGGGTGGGGGTCGTGGGAGGCTCCCCGACGAGGAGGAACGTCGGCGGATGGTCGAGTTCGTGGACAACTTGCCCTCCGCCTGACCCTAGTGTGGTGTCGCAGAAGTCCCGTGAAGCACCGAGAGGGTCGAAGCGCCGCTCCAGCAAGGCGCGACGACGAGGCATAGCAGCGCTACGTCGAGGAGGAGCAACACAGCTGGAGCGG
>SKSR01000322.1 GCA_007122885.1 Gemmatimonadota bacterium | reverse complement strand
TCCAGTCGGTCCAGGACCGTGTAGACGGCCCCCGGCGACACCCCGCGGCCCGTCCGCTCCTCCACTTCCGCGGCGATCCGAGCTCCGTAGGCGTCCTCCCCCAGGCGCAGGACGGCGAAGAGGAGGAGCTGCTCGAACTCACCCAACCGTTTCGTCATGGCCGTCCCTCGCCTGGTGGGGACCGGGAGTCGTGACCGCCGTTACTCCTACGATGTAGTTTTACGGGAAATCATAGGTAAGGCTCGCGTCACCGGGGCCGTCTGAGCCCTCCATCCACCAACAGGCGGATTTCCGGCACCACTGCGCCATCGGGCCCAACGGCTCCAGCTCTACGGTCGGTGGACGCCCGTAGGTCTACCGTCCCGCGGCTGCCAGCCCCACCTCCACCGCCTCCGGATCCCGGACGATGAAGAACCGGAAACCCTGCTCGATCCGCTCTCCGATATCGTCCACCCCCGCGGTGATCCCGCACGGGACGCCGTGCTCCAGGCACACCGCCAGGACCCTCTGGATCGCCTCCTCCGTGGCCTCCTCGTCACCGTCAAAGGCTCGGCCCAGATCCCCCGGCGCCGGGATGATCACACCCGCCCCAGGAGCCGTCACGATTTCGCCCGCGCGCTCCACCACCTCCGGGTCCTCGATGAGGAGGACGTTCACCCTGTCCCCACCCCCGAGGGCATCCCCGGCGATCTCCGCCTCCTCCCGGGACATCACGTGGGGGTAGACAATCCCGGCGACTCCCCTCTCGAGTCCTTCCCGAACCCGAGCTCGCGCCTCCTCCTCTCCCAGATCCCGGATCGGCGGGATCCGTAGGAGGATGGGCAGCGCCGCCAGCTCCCCTCCCGACGTCTGGATCCCTTCCTCCATCCCAGCCCGGTACGCCTCCAGGGCGTCCATGTCCCAAGGGCCGGATTCCAGGGAGTAGAAGACGAAGTCCGCATCTTGGGCCTGCAGGATGGCCGAACCCTGCTCGGCCGTGTGCTCCCCGGACTGGATGCCGATGACGGTCTCGCCACGCTGGAGCAGATCCAGAATAGTTGCCCCGGAGGGGGATGGCACTGAGGCTACGGGAGGTTCCCCGTCCGAGCCGTTCCCCACATCGCCGGGATCCGGGGCGTCCTCACAGGCTGACACGGCGAGCAGGGTGGCGACGGGCAGGAGGAGCGTGCGGCTCAATTGCCGTGGGGAGGCACTGATTTCCATTGGAGTCCGCATGGCGATAACCTGGGAAGGGGGTGAGACGGAGGAGGAACTCATCATCGCTCAACCTGGCCTCCGCCCACAAGCCACGCAATCGCGCCGAATGCTTGGTCCACGGTTTTCGCCCCTTTTTCCCTCCGACGGAGGCACTTAAGGTTGAGGGACCGTCCGCAACCACCGCCTTTGTCCGAGCCGACCTGAACTCCTGTGAACTGGAGGTCCCCCATGCGAGCCGTCCGTGCCACCTCTCCCCTCACCCTCCTCCTTCCTCTACTGGTGCTTTTCGGGCCGTTGCCCTTGGACGCCCAGGAGGCCGGGGACGGGCCTCGGAACAGCGACTACGTTGACGCTCACGGGCCCGCCGCTTCTCCGGAGAAGGAGGAGAACCCGGTCCGCTCCCTGACACCCGATTCCGGCGCGGTGGAGTTCCTGGGCTCAGGGGGTGGGCTGGCCGAGAGCCGCGCTGAGCTCAACGGGACCCGGGAGGCCCCCTTCCGAGTCCAAGCGCGCTCACGCGGCTCCGTCCCCCTCATGGCCGCCGGGGGAACCCTCCTGGTGGCCGGCGCGGTGATCGGCGGGGACGCTGGCACCCTTCTCATGGTGGGCGGGGCGGGAGTCCTGGCCTGGGGGGTGTACCTGCACTTCTAGCCTTCCAGGGCCTCCCGTGCACGCCGGACCTGCTCCACCATCATCTCCCGGACCCTCTGGGAGGTCCGGGCCTCCTCCGGGAAGGGGATCCGGAGGCCCTGCACCCGCTCCTCGCCCTGGACCCGGAGCTGATAGCCCAACCGGTCCACGGAGGTCATGACCGCCTCCCGGGCGTCCTCCACCCCTTTCCACCGGGAGAGGAGGAGGAGGGCGTCGGCGTGGTCCTCGTTCACATGCTCGATGATGGAGCGGGCCGCTTCCCGGAGGGGATCGGGTTCGGCCTCCCGGTACTCCTCTCCAGCCACCCAACCCATGACCCCGAAGCCGCCCACGTAGTAGGCCTCCTCCACCTCCATCCTCCGGAAACCGAAGTCCGGGTAGTCCACCCAGTACCGGGCGTCGGGATGCCGCTCGAGGTATAGATCCCGAGCGTCTCCTCCTTCCTTCGGCACATCCTGGAAGGAGCCCACCAGGGTGACCCGGGCGAGCCCCAGGGGATTGCGGCTCTCGGAGTCAGGCTCCGATACCAGGAGGGAGCCCCGCGGATCCCGGGCCAGATTCTGGGTGTGGACGGCCATGGAGCTGGTGAGAACCACCGGCCGGCCTTGGTCGTCCAGAGCGTAGGGCATGAGGGAGGCGAACGGGTGGCCGGCGTGCCGTGCCAGAACCGTGGCCAGGGTTCCCTCCCGGGCCCGGGTCAGAAGGGTCCGAGCTCGCTCCCCGTAGCTGGGTTCGGGTAGCTCCTCGCCACCGGAGGGTCCGGAGGTGTAGCCATGGTGCTTCCGTTCGTTCGAATTCTGGGACAAGGAGCGCTCCTGGTTGGCTTCATCCTTCGGGCTCCCTGGCAATTTCCTCCACGATCTCCCGAAGGCGCAAGAAGGGGACGCGAAGCTCGCGTCCGGCATCCCGCAGCTCCTCATCCAGCCCCAGATCCCGGATCCGAATCCGGATCTCCCGGGCCCGCTCCTCCATCTCCCCCCGCCGCTCGCGGAGCTCCTCCCGAACCCCCTCCACCTCTCCCCGCTCCTCTTCCAAGCGCTCCCGGAGCTGGCCGATCTCCTCCTCGAGCCGGGCCCGGGTCTCCTCGTCCTCCGTGAAGCGGGCGGCCATCTGGAGAGCCGAGATCCTTCGGGCGAGCTCCCCCAACTCTCCCGTCCGTCGGATCTCCCGGATCATGGGCCGAACGTCTGGTTCGATGTCCCGACGCAGACCGAGGACCCGCCCCCGGGCGACCCGTAGCCTCCGCTCTCCGGTGGCCACGTCCAGCATGGCGTCCCTCCACTCCCGGGCTTGGTCGTCGAAGGGACGCTCCTGTCCGTTCACGAACCAGGCGTGATGGACGCCGTCAGGGTCGCCGGTGATCTCCATCCTCTGAACGAGCTCGGGGCCCCGAACCGCGAGAACCACCCAGGATCCATCGGGAAGCCCCTCCTCCTCCAGCCCGAGCTGCTGCAGCTCCAACGACTCGCTGCTCTCATAGCAGACCCTCAGGTCGCCGATCGCCCGGTGGATGAGTCGGACCGCTCCATCCTCCCCGGGCTCTTCGAACCCCGGTCCCTCCTCCCGGGGCAGACACGCCTGACCCGGGTCCAGGTCGGAGCGGGAGGTCGGGGCGGAACCGTCGAGCACTCCCGAGCCCGGCTGCGAGCCGGCATCCCCATCCGAAGCCGAAGCCGAAGCCGGCTCAGAACGGGGAGCACCCATCGGCGAAGGATCCGTCGGGAGCTCCGGAAGGGCGGCCAGCTCCGACGGGACGGTGGTCTCGGCAGTTGGCGCCCCATCCATCTCGGCGTCGGCGGTGGCGGGGTTCGTCGGGCCCGAAGCCGGATGAAGGGCGGCCGTGGTGAGCCCCCAGAGCGCGATCAGCCCCATGACGGCGGGGCGCATCCCGCGGTGGGACCTCCGAACCGGGCCCAGGAGGGTCCGGATGCGCCGCTCCAGAGGAGGTCGGTGGACACGGGAGAGGGCCGGGGCGGGGAACGGCTGGTCCGCCGCCAAGGCCATGAGGTGCCGGGCATAGCTCGACGGCCGGTGCCCCAGGGATAGAACCGTCTCGTCGCACGCCTCCTCTCGAGCCAGAGTGGCCTCACGGACGGCCAGCCAGACCAGGGGATGGAACCAGTAGAGGGCGAGGATCACCCGCCCGAGGATCTGCCAGATCTGATCCCTGCGCTTCAGGTGGACCAGCTCGTGGGCCAACACCACCTCCCGTCGATCCCGGGACCATTCCCGCGTTCCTTCGGGCAGGAGGATCGCCGGGCGGATGAGCCCCCCCGCCAGCGGGCTCTCCAGGCCGGCCACGACGCCCAGGAAGACCTTCCCCTGCACGCCCACGGCCCTCTGCGCGGCCCGCAGGGGCTCCCGCCACCCGGGATCGGTGACCGGGACGGCCGTCCGGAGGAGACGCCGGGAGCGATGGAGCCCCACTCCCAGGCCGACCAGGATCAGGAGGGCGCCCGCGAGCCAGAGGAGAAGGAGCCCCTCGATCGCCGTCCGGGCCCGGTCCCACCCGTACGACTCGGACATGGCGGGCGCCGCCGTCAACCCGGACGCCCCGGGTACACCGGACGGCCCGGATGCCCCGGGCGAGCCAGGTCCGCCTCCCCATGGGACCCCTCCGTGGGCCCCATCCTCCGACTGGGCGCCCCGATCACGCTCCGCCTCCGAGGGGTCCACCTCGATCAGACCAGACGGTCCTCCCTCCGGTCCGCCGTAACCCTCCCCCATCCCGACGTCCGGATTCATGTCCAGCTCGCCTTCCCCGGCAGTGGTGGGCTCCCCGGATCCGTCCCCGGGCAGAGCCCGAACATCGAAGGCCGGCGGCTCATCCGCCTGCGGGGATCCTCCCCCGAACGCGGGCGCCGGCACGGAGAACTGAGGAACGAGCACCGGAAGCACGGGAAGCGCGAGAAGCCCCGCGAGGGTGGCCATCCACACTCCGTTCCGGACACCGGGGGACCAGTGCCGGAACGCCAGGGAAAGAGCTAGGGCCGCCAAGAGGAG
>SKSR01000007.1 GCA_007122885.1 Gemmatimonadota bacterium | reverse complement strand
GCGACCGTTCGCTCCAGCCTCGGACGAGGACCCACCTGACCCGGGACGGAACGGGGGAAGCGCCGATTGACCGACCCCGGTCCGCGTAGTCCCCCTATCCGGGTGGGGAACGATGTGGTGGACCTCCGCCACCCAAGGGTCCGGGGGAAGGAGGAGGATCACCGGTTCCTGAGCCGGATCCTCCTGGCGGAGGAGCGGAAACGGGTGGCCCGAGAGGGCCCTCCCTCACTCTGGCTCCACTGGGCGGCCAAGGAAGCGGCGTACAAGGTCGTCTGCAAGGAGCCTCGCTCTCGCCCGGCCTTTCGCCACCGCTCCTTCCGGGTCGAACCGGGAGCGGGCCCCCCGACGCAGGCCCGGGAGGGAAGAGTCTGGTACGGCGGCGTGGCCTATCCCTTCCAGACGGAGGTCTCCGGCGAGGAAGGTTGGCTCCACGTGGTGGCCCTCGCCCAGGAAAACGGTGGCACGAGCCTGGAGAGCGTTGGCCGGGAGGTGGCCCTCCTCCCCGACGGGCCCGCCGATTGGAGACGGCTCTGGCGGGGCCGGTTCACCGAGGCCGAGTGGCGCTCGGTCCACTCCTTCCCATCAGCGGCCGCACGGATCCGGGCCCGGGAGGCCTTGGCGGGACCGCTCCAGCTTTCCGAGGGGGACCTGGAGATCGTAACGGGCCCGGGCCCCATCGGACGGGCGCCGCCGGTCCTACTCGTGGGGGGACGCCCCTTCCCGGGCGACATCTCCCTGTCGCACCACGGCCGCTTCGTCGCGTGGTCCGCCGTTATTGCCGACCGCCAGGGAGCGGATCACGGCCGGTAGTTCATGAGGAAGGTGAGGCCCAGCCGCTGGTAGTAGTGCTCGCCGATGTCGGTTTCGGCTCGGGTCCAGCCCGCGCGGAGGGTTCCGTCCAGGTTCGGGGCCAGCGGGCGGGAGAGTGAGGCGTAAACCACCGACGCGTTGTCCGCCTCCTCACCGGGTATGAGTCGGGCGAACTCGGTGGGATGGACGTACCTCTTGCCGGTGAGGAGCGCCGAAACGGTCAGGTCCAACTCTCCCCAAACGGGTTTGGAAACGAGGCCTCTGATGCTGAACGCGTCGTATTCGGGCCGCCGGGAGTTGGAGCGGTTCGCGGCCACCTCCACCCCCAGTTGGCTGTACACCTCGGCGGGCCGCGCCCACATGAGCCCGCCTCGGACCGTGTTGTCCCTGCGGAACGGATCGGAAGGGTCGAAGGTGCTCTGACGGGGATATTCGGAGCCTTCCCACCCGGCGTATACCCGAACCGTGGATCCCGCCGCCACGCTTCGGCTCGCTCCCACCTCCACCTCCAACACGTCCCGGTCCAGGAGAAGGAGGTTGGGAGCGAAGCTCGGCGCTTGGTAGCGAGCCCCCTCCCGGGTGACCTGGGCGTCGAAGATGGTCCCGCGGAGGGAACGCGTCTCGACTCCCACCCCGGCCTCCCCGGCCCAGAAGGCCGGCTGGATGAAGAGGGGCATGGGGGGACGGTCGTGGACGTCGCGCCCCCGGAGCAGCCCCCGGGCGGTGACGAAGCCCCAGTCCGAGATCCTCCGTTCGTATTCGAGCTCGGCGCTGCCCACCCACTCCCGCGGCGCGTAGTCCCGGAGCTCGAACCCGGCGGCCGCGAACTGGCGGACGCCTCCGTCCATCCGGAGCATGACCTCATGGCTTGCGCCCGAATGGATCGCGACGTTTCCCCGGGCCCCGAACTCACCCACGGCCGCGGCCGCGTACTCGGTGGAGTCGACGGCGGTGACGCTGGCGGTGGGGAGGTTGCCCTGGTAGCCCTCCACCGCCGCCGCCCCCGTGAAGACGAAGTCCTCCACCACCAGTTGTGCCGAGGCCCCCTCAAAGCCCAGAAGCGCTGAAGTGCCGACCAAGGCGAACAGCATCACCCCGATCCGACCTTTGCGGACCCTCAACGGGATCCCTCCGGGATCCGGTCCGCGAACTCCTCGGCCTGGGCCCGCGTCTCGTCCCGCACCTGCTGGGCCTGCTCGCGTATGATTTCCAGGAGCGCGATCTGGTCCTCCAGGGGGAGCTCCCCCAGCGGGGGCGCGGACCCGTCCGGCAGGAGCCCCTCCAGCCTGGGCTGTCCTCCGGAAGGCGCCCGAGGAGCGATCATGAGATCGTCGAAACGGGCCAGTCCGGCTTCTTGATCCTCCAGGGAGCGGTTCCGCCGGAGCCTCCGCTCCAGGGCCTCCAGGCGTTCGTCGATCTCCTCGAGAACCAGGTCGAACTCCTGCACCCGGGAGGTAAGGAGGTTGTGCTTCGCCCGGGTCTCGGTGGGTCCGTCACGGGGATCCGGCTGAATGTCCGGCGCCGGAAGGATGGACACTTCCTGAAGGCTCTCCACGTCCGCCTCGATCCGGCGGACCCTTTGCCGGACCTGGGCCAGTGCCTCCAGCAGCTCCTCCCGTTCGTCGGCGTCGGCCGTGTCCTCCAGCCGGTTCAGGAGCTCCTCCTCCCGGGCGTCGAGCAATTGGATCAGCTCCCGTCCCACTTCCTCCAGTCGCCGGTCCGCGTCCTCCATCCGGCGGTCGAACTCCTCCAACGCACGGGCCTGGGTATAGAAGGTGGCCATGGCGCTGGCCACCCTCCCTTCGTCCCCGTGGTCACGGGCGCTCCGCACCAGGTCCAGAGACCGGGTGTAGGAGGTCTGGGCCGCCTCCCGCTCCGCCAGCACCTCCTCGTATTCCGACCGGGCTTCCGCGTAGTCCGCCTCCAGGGATGCGAGTTGCTGGGCCCCGGCGCCCGCCGGAAAAACCAGGAGGAGACCGCACAGGCCCACCAGCGCCCGGAACCGCTGGTTCCGGTCGGCCGCTCGGAGGACGGAGGCGGGACGGCGGGCTCTCATGAATCGATTCCGTACTTCTCCATCTTGTAGTAGAGGGCGCTGGGCTTGATGCCCAGCAGCCTGGCCGCTTCGGCTTTCACTCCCCGGGCCCGTTCCAGGGCCTGTCGGAGGAGACGCTCCTCCATTCCTTCCACCATTTCATTGAGATTGGTTCCATCGTCGGGGAGGCTTCCACCCGCCGGAACCGGCAGAGGCTCCTGATGCGGGTCCCGAAGTGGGGGAAGGTGCCGGGCGCCCAGAACCTGGCCGTCGGCCAGGACCAACGCCCGCTCCACCACGTTCTCCAGCTCCCGCACGTTGCCGGGCCACCGATAGCTCCGCAGCTCCTCCAGGGCCTCGTCGGACACGGCGTTCACCGGGGACCCCGTACGCTCCTGGAGCTTCTCGATGAAGTGGCGCACCAGGGTCGGGATGTCCGACGGCCGCTCACGCAGCGGGGGAACGTGGATGGGAACCACGTGCAGCCGGTAGAAGAGGTCCTCCCGGAATCCGTTCTCGCCCAGGAGGCTTTCCGAGTTCTGGTTGGTGGCGGCGATGATCCGCACATCCACGGGAATCGTCTCTTCCCCACCCACCCGCTCCAGCTCTCTCTCCTGCAGGACCCGGAGGAGACGGACCTGCGTTGTGGGAGCGATGGTCGCGATTTCGTCCAGGAAGAGGGTGCCCCCGTGTGCCAACTCGAAGCGGCCCCGCCTTCGTCGCTCGGCTCCCGTGAACGCTCCCTTCTCGTGACCGAACAGCTCCGAGTCCAGGAGACTCTCCGAGAGGGCTCCGCAGTTGACCCGGATGAAGGGACCGTCGGCCCGGCTCGAGCCGGCGTGGATGGCCCGGGCCACCAGCTCCTTCCCGGTCCCCGACTCCCCGTAGATCATCACGGTGGAATCGCTTCGCGCCACCCGATTGACCCACTCGAAAAGCTCTTCCATCGGAGGCGACTCGCCCACGAGCTCCCCGTAGCGGGGTTCCGCCTCCTCCTTCAGGTAGGTGTTCTCCACCCGGAGGTCCCGGTTCTCCCGCCGGAGCTCTTCCCGTTCCTGCCGGTTCTGGAGAAGCCGCTCCACCTTCACCCCGAATTCCTCGGAAGAGAAGGGTTTGGTGAGGAAGTCCACGGCTCCCATCTTCATGGCCTCCACGGCCTTTTCGATGGTCCCGTATGCCGTGATCACCAGAACGTCCACATGGGGATGAAGCTCCCGAACCCGCCGGAGCACCTCCATCCCGTCCATCTGGGCCATCTTCAGGTCCGTGATGACCAGGTCGGCCCCGTGGGCCTCCAGGAGCTCGAGACCCTTGGCGCCCCCTTCCGCCGAGTCCGTCCGGTGGCCGCGCCGACGGAGAAGGAGCTCGAGGCCTTCCCGGACGCTGTCGTGATCGTCGATGATCAGGATTCGAGCCATCGGCCTTCCCCCCGGCGGCGAGCCGGGATCGTCGGGGTCAGAGTGACCGAGTCACGGAACGAAGGCCTCACACGCCGGCGGCACGGGCCTGCGCCTCCTTGCCGTCCTGCGGCGGGAGGTCCTCGGAGCCCAGGAAATATACGCGGAACTCGGCCCCCTTCCCAACTCCATCCGCCCCGTCCGTTCCGGGGAGCCCGGAGTTCCACGGAGCCTCCCCCATGGATTCGGGCTCAACGAGCTCGACCCGGGCGCCGTTCGTCTCCAGGACTCGCCGGACGATGGCCAGGCCGAGCCCCGCGCCCTTTTCCTTGTCGGATACGAAGGGCTCGAAGACCCGTTCCCTCAGGTCGTGGGGCACACCTGGGCCGTCGTCCCGCACCGCCACCACCGCCTCTCCCCGCTCCGCGTAAGCCTTCAGGTGGACCCGGGAGCCGGCCTCTGCGGCGTTCTGCATGAGGTTCAGGAACACCCGCTTCGCGTGGTCCGGGTCCGCTCGCCCCAGGAGCGGCTCATCGGGCAGATCCATTTCCAGGACCGCTCCGGTCCGCGCCAGATCCCCCTCCAGGAGCTCGGCCGCCTCACGGATGGGCT
>SKSR01000054.1 GCA_007122885.1 Gemmatimonadota bacterium | reverse complement strand
TCCAGGATGTCGCTGGTACCCGAAGAGGCCCGCCCGCCGGCTTCCTCGGCGATCCACGCCAGAGGCGAGGCCTCGTAGAGGAGCCGGAGCTTCCCGTCGGGATTCTTCCGGTCCGCCGGGTACATGAAGATCCCTCCCTTCAGAAGCGTCCGGTGGAAGTCGGAGACCAGCGAGCCGATGTACCGGGAGCTGAACCCCGGGTCCTCACCACCGTCCGTGCCTCGAAGCCAGTCCACGAACCGCTGCTGCCCGGAGCTCCACCGCGTGTAGTAGGCCTCGTTCACCGAGTAGTAGCGTGCCCCGGGCTTGGGAATCCGGATGTCGGGATGGCTCAGGATGAACTCGCCGATGGACGGGTCCAGGGTGAAGCCGTGGACCCCCGAGCCAGTGGTGTAGACGAGCATGGTGGAGGAACCGTAGATGACATAGCCGGCCGCCAACTGGTTCCTTCCCGGCTGCAGGCAGTCCTCCTCCCGTCCCGCCTCACCTTCGCTCACCTTTCTATATAGGGCGAAGATCGTTCCGATGGAGACGTTCACGTCGATGTTCGACGACCCATCCAGGGGATCGAAAACGAGGACGTACGGTCCCTTGGGAAACTTGGACGGAATGGGGATCACGTCAGGGTGCTCCTCCGAGACCATGCAGCAGAGATGACCCGTGTGATCCATGGCCCTGTAGATGGCGTCCTGAGCGAAAACGTCCAACTTCTGGACCGTCTCCCCCTGCACGTTCGTGGTCCCCGTTCGGCCCACGATGTCCACGAGCCCGGCCATGTTCACCTGGCGGGACACGATCTTGGCCGCCAAAGCGATGTCCGTGAGGAGGTTGGAGAACGCGCCGGTGGCCTCCGGATGGCGTCGCTCCTGATCGATGATGTGGCGATCGATGGTCACCACGTGGGTGCTGTCTTTGTAGGTCGAATCCATGGTGGGATGGGGGCGTGAGGAGTGAGGTCGGGTTCTGACCTCCAAAATAGGTCAGAGGATCCCTTCACCGGAAGAGTGGCGCATCCCCTTGACCTCGCTCCGTTTCCACCGTGAACGAACCATCCCTCCGACCGACGACCGACACCGTCCCCCTCCGGTCCGTGCGGAACATCCTGACCCCGTGCTCCTCCAGCCGTCGAACCACCTCCCGGTGGGGGTGACCAAAGGGGTTTCCCGCACCCATGGAGAGGACGGCAATCTCGGGCTCCGCCGCCTCCAACAGGGTCCTCCCGCTGGAAGTCCGGCTGCCGTGGTGACCGGCCTTCAACACTCGAATGGGACCGGCCTCCGGCCCGAAGTGCCTTTCCTGTTCCACGTACGCGTCCCCGGTGAAGAGGACCGTGAACAGCCCGTACTCCATCCGGACCACCACCGAAACCTCGTTGGGATCGTCGGTGGCCCCCGGCACCACGTCCTCCTCCCGGGGGTGATGGACGTAAAAATCCACTCCGTCCAGCTGAAACTCCAACCCCTCCCGGGCGGCCCACCAGGAGATTCCCGAGCCGCGAGCCCGTTCCAACAACTCCAGGTACGGGCGACTGGGGGCGGGCCAGGCCGGGTCCAGGAAACCCCGCACCCGGACCGCGTCCAGGACGGCCTCTCCTCCTCCGAAGTGATCCAAGTGAGGGTGGGAAAGAATCGCCACTTCCAGCGTCCCCACCCCGCTTCTCCTGAGAAACGGTGTTACTCTCCTTTCCCCGGCATCGAAGGTGGGGCTGCTCGGTCCCGCGTCCACGAGAAGCCACCGCCCCCGTGGCGTCCGGACCGCCGCCGCATCCCCCTGCCCCACATCCAGAAAGTGGACCTCCACCCCACCCCCGCCCCGACCGGCGGACAGGGGCGGCCAGAGAAGGAGGGCGGCGGCCGCGCCGGCTACAAGGACGTAAGCCCGGGTCCGGAGGCCGATCCGTCGACGGGCCCCCGGGTCCCACGCGAGCCCGACCCAGGAAAGGACCGCTCCTGCGCCCAGAGCCACGAGCCACCACCGGGGAATCCAGGGGGCTACTCCCGGGAGGGCCGCCACCTCCCGTACCAACGCTTCCGTGGCGTGGAGGACCACCTCCACCCCTCCGGCCAGGAAGCGCCCTAGAACCGGGAAAGGAACGGAGAGAGCGAGGGCCGCGATGATCCCGGGGACGGCCACCGAGATCAAGGGAGTCACCGCCACGGTCACCGGAATTCCCACCCACGATACCCGATCGAAATGCCATGCCACCAAGGGAAGGGTGGGGAGTGTGGCGGCCGTCCCGGAGGCCAGCCCATCTTCCAAATAGGACGGCACCCGGAAGCGGAACCGGTTGCGGAGCGCGGCCCGGAGACCTTCGAGGAGCGGACGGTAGAGGAGAGCGAGCCCTGCGGCGCCGGCGAAGGAGAGCTGGAACCCGGCGGAGGCCGTGGCCCCTGGATCCATGAGGAGCACACAGAGGAGAGCGGTGGCCAGGGCACCTATGGAATGAACGGGCCGGCCGCGAAGGCGGGCCAGGGCCGCGAACAGGAGGATGGCTCCAGCCCGAGTGGCGGCGTGGGGAAAACCGATGCCGGCCACGTACAAGGCGGTTCCCAGCGAGGCCCCCAGGACGGCGCTCCTCCGGGCGATCCCCGCGGCCCGAAGGAGACCCAGGAGAAGCGCCGCCACCAAGCCCACGTGGAAGCCCGATATGGCCAGGAGATGCGCCGTCCCCGAGTGAGCGAAGGCCTGGCGGAGCTCCGGATCCAGCCCTTCACGTCGGGCGAGGAGTAGGGCGTCCACCATCCCCGCCCGGTGGCGGAAAAGCTGGGCCACCCGCTCCTGAATCGCTCCCCGAAAGGTGACGATGCCGGGAGCGTCCTGCCCCGGTCGCGAAGCCACGTGCACCTCTCGGGCGCTGACGTAACCGGCCATTTCCGGCCTGCCCGGCCGCTCCAGTCGACTCCGCCGCCACACCCCTTCCACCTCCACTCGGGCCCCGGCTCGGATTCCGTCCCGGCTCTCCGGGGGATAGAGGCGCACCTGGCCGACGCAGCCTCCGTCCAGCCCGTTCGTGATCTGGAAGGGAACCGCTCCCCCGGACCCATGGTCTCGGGCCAGGAGGACCCCTGCCACAGAAACCTCCGCCCGCTCGGTCAGGTGGTTTCGGCAGTCTCGGGCCTGACCTTCCAGCCAGGCCCCGGCCAGCCAGGCCCCGGCCAGGGCCCCCACGAGCAATGGGACCGGCAGGCTCGGGCGATGGAATGCGTAGATGAGAAGGCAGAGGGCCGAAACGGCCAGGGGCGCCAGTGGAAGGGCAGCGCCCAGATGAGGAAGGCTCGCGCCCGACGCGAACGCCAAGGCGAGCCAGACCACGGGGGGAAGGCGGCGGCTCAGCGCATCCCTCGTCCCCCGACAACGGGGAGATGATCGTTCAGCTCATTCCGCTCCGGATCCGTTCCTGGTGCGAGGAGCCCGAGGTAGGGGCGTCATTCCGGATCGGGCCGGAACAGGTCCCGCTGTGCCCGGTCGATCCACTCCTGCTCCGCCTGATCCTCCTCCTGCAAACGTTCCCGGAGAAGGCGACGGACGCGGAGATCGGCATGGATTCCCGCCACGAACATGACCAGCATCCCTACGAAGAGACCCGAAAAGGCTACGTAGGTGATGGGAACCTGGTGAAAGGTGGCCACTCCCAGGTCCACCGTGACCCGCTGGGCACCGTTGAGGCGTGCAAAGGCCATGACCAGGACGAGGACCGAGACAACTCCCACGGCCCCGACGATCCGACTCACGCAGACTCCGCCAGATCCGCCGTGTCGAGCATTTCTCCCTGGAAGGTGGCGCCGGTGGTCCCCGTGAGCCGGACCCGGACGTAGCGCCCCACCCACGAAGCCGCTCCCGGGAACGCCACGACCTTCCCCCGACGACTCCGACCCAAAACGTACCCCTCATCCCGCCCGAGCTTTTCCACCAGGACCTCCACCTCTCGTCCCACCTCACGCTGGTTGATCTCGGCCTGGATGGATCGGCTCACTCGGATGAGCTCCTCCAAACGAGTTTGCGCCACCTCCGGGTCCACGAACTCCTCTGGGGGAAAGCGTGTGGCCGGAGTCCCTTCCCGCGACGAATACTTGTAGGTGTAGGCTTCGTCGAAGCGAACCGTGCGCATGAGCTCCAGGGTGTCCTGGAACTCTTCTTCGGTTTCCCCCGGAAAGGCCACGATAACGTCCGTGGTCAAAGCCACGTCCGGAATTCGGCGGCGTACCCGCTCCACCTTCGCCAGGAACTCACTCACGGTGTATCGGCGAACCATTCGCTTGAGGGTCCGGTCGTTCCCAGCCTGCACCGGAAGGTGGAGCTGCTCGCATACGGCCGGCTCCTCCGCCATCACGTCCAGCAGCTCGGGTGTCACGTCGTTGGGATGCGGGGAGTGGAAGCGCACCCGACGGAGTCCGGGGACCCGGGCCACCGCCTGAAGAAGATCCGGAAAGCTCCACTCTCCGTGCCGGTACGAGTTCACCGTCTGCCCCAGGAGGGTCACCTCGGTGATCCCCGAGTCCACCACGCCTTCCACCTCCTGGAGAACCTCCGTGGGCTCCCGGTTCTTCTCGCCCCCCCGGACGTACGGCACGATGCAGAACGTGCAGCGATGGTCGCAGCCGCGCTGAATGGGAACCCAGGCGGACACTCGCGAGCGCCGGCGTTGCTCCAGGCCCGCGTAGTTCTCCGCCGGGTCCATCTCGAGAACGGACAATTGTATGCGCCTTTTGCCTCCCACTTTCACGGGAGCGGCGTCGCCTTCGGGACTCGTCTCCTCCCTGATCAGATCACCCCCTTCCTCCGAGCCCGGGGGAGATTCCACCGCGGGACGACCACCGGGCGTCACCGAGCGAACCCGCGCCAGTGTCTCGGGGAGCCCCC
>SKSR01000098.1 GCA_007122885.1 Gemmatimonadota bacterium | reverse complement strand
GATTCGCGGCTCTCAGCGCCTTCTTCTAGAAGACCGTTGGCCACGGGGCGGTACCCCGGGGGGTGCTGTGCTCCCGAGGCTCAGGCTGTCTTCGGCCCGGTCTCCCCACCTGTCGTCACCCGCCTTCCGAAGTACCAGTCGAAGAGGACGGGGACCACGACCATGTTGAGGAGGGTCGCCGAGACCAGGCCCCCCAGGATCACCGTCGCCATGGGGCCCTGGATCTCGTTCCCCGGCCGACTGGCGGCCAGGGCCAGGGGGGTCAGGGCCAGCGCGGTCGTGATCACCGTCATGAGGATCGGCTGAAGCCGGCTGGCCGAGCCCTCGAGGACCGCCTCGCGGGCGCTCATCCCCTCGTCGCTCACCAGGCGGTTGTATTCGGAGATCAGGATGATCCCGTTGCGGACCGCGATCCCGAAGAGGGTGATGAAGCCGATCAACGCGGCGATGCTCAGGATTCCACCTCCCAGCCGCACCACGAGGATCCCCCCGACCAGTGCCAGGGGCAGGTTCAGGAGGATGAGCCCCGCCTGGGTGGCCGAACCGAACTGGAGGTACAGGGCCAGGAAGATCAGGAGCAGCGAGAGGATGCTGACCAGGAGGATCGTGCGCGTCGCCGCCTCCTCCTGCTGGAACTGCCCTTCGAACGAGACCACGTACCCTCCCGACAGATCGAGTCGCTCCGCGACCGCCTCGCGCAGGCGGGTAACCGTGCCCCGCAGGTCGCCCCCCACGATGTTCGCCTGGGTCACCAGCATTCGGCTGGCGTTTTCACGGGATATGGAGTTGGGTGAGTAGGAAACCCGGACCTCGGCCAGGTCACCGATCCGGACCCGCTCACCGCCGGGCAGAGTCACAGGCAGCCGGGCCACGTCCTCCGGGCTGTCCCGGTATCGCTCCGGGAGCCGGACAACCAGATCGTAGACGGCAGGATCCAGGAAGATCTGATCCACGACCCGCCCCCCCACGGCGGTCTCGACCACCGCTCCGAACTGGGCCATGGACACTCCGTGCAGGGCGAGGCGATCCCGGTCCGGAAGGATCTGGAGCTGCGGTACGTCGGTTTGCCCGTCGGTGAGGATGTCCCGGACGTCACCCTCACTTCGCATGATCTCCTCGAGCTCCCGACTCAGGGCCTGCAGTCGCTCCCGGTCGGGGCCGAAGAGCTTGACCGCCAGATTCGTACGCACCCCCGTGAGCATGTGGTCGATTCGGTGGGTGATGGGCTGGTCCAAGGAGATGTTCGTCCCGGGAACGACCGAGAGCTCCTCCCTCATTTCCTCCATGAACTCTCCTATGTCCAGGTCGTCTGCATGCAACCGGACCTCGAGCTCATGGCCGTGGGAACCCATGGCGTGCTCGTCCATCTCGGCCCGCCCCACCCGACGGGCCGTGGATATCACCGACGGGTGAGCCAGAAGGATTTCCTCCACCGCCACCCCGAACCGTTCCGACTCCTCCAGGGAGGTTCCGGGAAGGGTGGCCAACCCCACATTGAGGGTGCCCTCGTTGAACTCGGGAAGGAAGGAGCGACCCATCCCAGGCAGTAGAGCCAGCGTCCCGACGAGAAGGATGGCCACCCCCGCGAGGATCGGGGTTCGGTGGCCCAGGGACCAGCGAAGCACCGGCTCGTAGAGGGCCGCTAGACGCCGGCTGAGCCAGCTCCGACCCCGGCCGCCCTCGTCGGTGGCTGCCAGGAGCCAGGCACTCAGGGCCGGAGTCAGGGTCAGGGCCACAAAGAGCGAGGCCACGATGGTGGTCACATACGCGACTCCCAGGGGGAGGAGGAGCCGTCCCTCCAGACCGGTGAGAAAGAGGAGGGGAAGGAAGACCACCACGATGGTGAAGTTGGCCAGGACGATGGGTCCCTTGATCTCACGAGCCGCCTCGGCCACCACCTCCAGGAAGGGAGCCTGCTCGGAAGGGGCCAGCTCCTGATTCTCCGAGAGTCGCCGAAACACGTTCTCCACGAAGACGATGGCGTCGTCCACCAGAACGCCGACGGCGATGGCGATCCCCCCCAGCGTCATGGTATTGAAGGTCATCCCCGTCGCCCGGAGAACCAGGACGGTCAGGAGGACCGAGGTCGGGATGGCCGCCAACGAGATCACCGTGGTCCGCCAGCTGGCCAGGAAGGCGAAAAGGACCAGAATCACCAGGAGGCCGCCCAGAATCAGGGCATTCCTGACATTCCCGATGGCGAGCCCGATGAAGTGGGCCTGTTGGAAGAGGTCGGGATGAACTTCCACGTCGCCAGGAAGAGTCGCCGCCAGACTCTCGAGTCGATCCTCGATTTCCCGGGTCAACTGGACCGTGTTGGCGGCCGGCTCCTTGCTGATGACCAGGATGATCCCGGGCTGGGCATTGACGGAGGCGCCTCCGATGGGGGGTGCGGCCCCTGTGCGGAGCTCCGCCAGGTCACCCACGAGGAGGGGAGCGCCGTCGGCCCCCGGCACCACGACAGCGCTCCGCAGGTCGTCGAGTCCCCCGACCCGCCCGAAACCCCGGATCGGATATTCATAGCCCGACGAGGTGAAAAAGCCCCCAGAGATCGTGGCGGAGGCCTCGCCGGTGGCCTCCAGGAATCGGGCCAGCGAGACCTCGGCCTGCTCCAGGCGGTCGGGGTCCGGCTCCACCACGAACTGCTGTCGTTCACCGCCGTAGACCGAGATGGCGGCCACACCCGGCATCGCCAGGAGCTCACGGCGAACGGTGAAATCGACCAGGGTCCGGAGGTCCATTTGCGACGTCGTCTCGGCGGTGAAGCCCACCAACATGATCTCGCCCATGATGGAGGTTACCGGGGCCAGAAACGGGGCTCCGGCCTGGTCCGGGAGCACCTCTCCCAGGCCCTGTAGCCGCTCCGTGACCGTCTGTCGGGCCTCCTGCATACCTACATTCCAGTCGAATTCCACCTGGACCGACGAGAAGCCCTGGATCGAGGTGGAGTTGACCCGCCGCACCCCTTCGGAACCCACGATGGCCACCTCTACCGGGTAGGTGACCATCTGCTCCACCTCCTCCGGCGCCATTCCCGGCACTTCGGTGAGGACCGTGACCACCGGGGAGGAGATGTCCGGGAGGACGTCGACCGGCATGTCCTCCGCCAGCACGAGTCCGCCCACCACCACGACGGCGGTGAGCACGATGACGACGAGGCGTCCGCTGATGCTGGCGTCGATGAGTCGGTTGAGCATGGCCGGTCAGTGGTCGTGACCGTGATCGATCTCGATGTCCGCTGTGGCTAGATGAAGGGGGTAGACCCCTTCGGTCACCACCCGCTCCCCAGGCTCCAGACCCTCGACGATCACCGTCCACCCGTCCACCGTGGAGCCCGTGCGTACCACCCGCCGTTCGAACTGGTCGCCGGAATGCTGCACGAAGACCACCTCGTGGGAGTGCTCGTCGAAGATGGCGTTCCGGGGCACCACCAGCAGGTCGTCGCCTCCTTGACCGAGGAGGCCCACGCGGACCGGCTGATCCAAGCGCAACCCCGTATCGCCGCCGTTAAGCGCCACCGTGACACGGACCCGGGTTCCACCGGCATCGCCGGGCCCCTCCCGTCCCAGGAGCTGGAAGGCGCCCTCGCGCACGCTGAAGGCTACGCCCCGCTGAGGTTGCACCTCGATCCCCGCAATCTCGCCCAGGTCATCCAGCTCGTCGGCATAGGCCAGGAGGTGGAGCCAGAGCCGGTCCGGATCGTGAAGCTCCATGAGGGGATCCCCGCGTCGGACCACCGCCCCCGGCCCCACGTGGAGCCGGGTCACCACCGCGGTACGCCCGGCCGAGAGCTGGAGGAGATCGCCCTCGTCCTGTACCTGCAGGTTCCCGCCGCCCCGCTCACCGGTGAGACGCTCGTAGCCGGCCCTACGCTGTTCGTATTCCCGCTCCCGGCTCTGGAACTCGCCCAACGAGATGGCGTCGGCCTCCCTGAGCCTCTCGGCTCGCTGGAAGGCGTCCCGGGCCTGGAAGTACGCGGTCCGCTCCGCCACCCACGAGCCCTCGCCGGTGAGCGTTGGAGAGAGGCGTACCAGAGGGGCGTCCACCGAGACTCTGGAGCCGGGAGCTGGGAGGTCAGCCCCACTCGTGCCGATCACCTCCCCGTCCACCGGTGCGGCCACCTTCAGAGCGTGACGCTCGTCGATCCCGACTCGACCCGTTGCTGTGACGGCCGGGGCCACCCTTCGACGCTCGGTCTCCCAAGCCGCGAAGGACAATCGCCACTGACTCTCCTTCTCGTACTCCCTCAGATCGACCTCCGGGCTCGCTGGGTCCCCGGCGTACCGGTCCACCTCTCCCAGCGTCATCTCCCGCTCCCCATCTTCCCACCGAAGGCCCACCGTGAGGGGCACCCGGTCCGAATCACCGAAGAAAAGCTCGAACCGGGCCCTGCCGGGAGCGTCGAGGTTGAGCTCGGTTTCATTGGCATCGGCCCCATTCCCAAGCCGAATCCACCCGATGGCCTCATCGGCCTCCGGTTCAGACATCGGCTCACTCTCGAGCGTCAAATAGAGGGTCCCTTCGATTCGCCCGGAGTTCTCATGGAGCTCGAAGCGTGAGAATGCCTCCAGGTCGCCGTCCCAGACCGTCAGCCGATGGTAGACGTGGTCGTGATCATGGTCGTGATCGTGATCGTCAGCATCCGGTTCGGCACCCCCACACCCCACTACCAGGGACAGGATGAGGAGGGCGGGCAGGAAGGAAGCGCGGGATGGGGAAAGCATGAGTCGTGATCCTTCAGGAATCCAGGAGCCGGCGGCCGGTCACGGCCTCGAGCTCGAAGAGATCCCCGTAGTAGAGGTCGAGCTGTTCGAACCAGGTGCGATAGGTCTCGGCCAGGAGGGTGAGAGAGCTGAGCACTCCACTGAGGG
>SKSR01000368.1 GCA_007122885.1 Gemmatimonadota bacterium | reverse complement strand
GAGAACCTGGACTCGTAGCGCCTCACGAACTCGTCCAGGTCTTCCAGGACTCCCACCACAGCGAAGCGGGAGAGGTTCTCCACCGCCTCGTCCACGTAGGGATCCGGGTCGCCCTGGAAGTCCTCGGGAATGCTGGAGAAGTAGCGGAGGTACGAAGTCGCCGTCACCCGGGCCTTCGGGGTCTCCAGGTACGCCTCCACCGGCAGGTCGTTCCGGGCCCAGCTCGACTCCTTTCGGGTGTTGTAGACGTACTCGGAGACCCATCGCTCCACCGGATCCCTCAGCACGGTGACGAAGTGCCACGTGTCCTGGAACTCGTCCACGAGCCGTGGACGGCACATAACGTGGCCCGTGACGAACCGGTAGCGGTTCTGAGCCAGGGCGTACGCCAGGACCTCTTCCCGCACGGACATCATGGATCGCCCCGTGGCCCGGGCCGCCTTGGCGCTGGCCCGCAGATCCACGGAAAAGCTGGGGAGAGCTCTCCGCTCGTGCCACCGGAAGTGCTGGGCCGCGATGCTCGACCCGATGGACATGCCGCCGCACTTGGGAACGTGGGAGTAGCAGACCCGGGGCATGCCCCGTTCGATCCGCGTTCGAAGCGAGCGTTTGAGCAGGCTTAGTCCCGGCATGGTTGGCGGCACCCGAGTTGGTAGAGAGCGGAAGGGAAGGTGGCGCGCCCGTAGACGAACATGGGGCGGGGGCGCCCACCTCTCGGCCTGACGGGGCATGGTAGCAAGGTCCGTGCTATGGGCGGACGACCGAGGGCCCGACGGGGGTGTGACCCATCCGGGGGCGGTGGAGGGGGCTCTTCTGCACCGCTGTGGACTCCGTGCAACAGGTGTGGCGGGGAGTCGGGCCCGCCTTCGTTCACCCACCTTCGGGCCGTTCACGCGGCCCGTTTCCCGCGCCCTTCTCCCGGGTTTCTCCTCCGAATCCCCTTGCCCATCGGTACGGACCCGTTGGTACGGAAGGTGCATTGTAGGATTCCCCGCCGGGAGCTGGCTCGTCCAGCGTCCCCCGGAACGCACCGCCAGTACTCTATCGCAAGGCGCCCATGCCCGCTCCGGTCGAACGCAACGTCCTTCACGCTTCGCGTGCCGCGCCCCACACCGGGGAAGAGGCGCCTGGGGCGTCGTTTGACGGCGGGGGCGGTGGGCGGGCCCTCCTGGTGTCGTTCCGGTTCCCTCCGCAGGGAGGGGTTGGAGTCCACCGGATCGCCGGGTTCACGAAATACCTCCCGCAGTACGGGTGGGAGCCGCATGTCCTCACGGGGCCGGCCCAGGGCGGGCGGCATCTGGAGGACCCGACCCTGCTGGGGGCGCTTCAGGACGGATGGCAGGTGACCCGGAGCGGGCACATGAACACGAAGGCGGCCATGCGGTGGCTCCGTCGGCTCCGGCTGGACCGACCCGTCCGGATGCTCACCCCTTGCTTTCCCATGATGGACGCCGGGTGGATCCCCCACGGGTACCGGGTCGGGCTCCGGGTCCTCCGGGAGCGCCCCTTCGATCTCATCTGGTCGTCGTCCTACCCCATGGCCTCCCACTTCGTGGCCTACCTGCTGAAACGGAAGACGGGGCTCCCGTGGGTGGCCGACTACAGGGATGAGTGGTCCCTCCGCCCCGTCCTCCAGTGGCCCACGCCCCTCCACCGGGCTGTGGCCCGGCGGCTGGACCGTTTGGTCACGGAGGCGGCGGACCGGGTGGTCACCACGAGCCCGGCCCACACCGAAAGCTTCGCCCGCGCCTTCTCGGGTGGAGACGGGGCGAGGTACCGGACGATCACGAACGGGTTCGATGAGGACGACTTCCGAAACGGAGACGGGCGCACCGCCTCCCCTCTCGTTCGGGCGGACCGGTTCACGGTGGCGCACGTGGGGACCTTGAACGGGGGGCGGAGCGCGGACGGCCTCATCGCCGCGGTTCAGTCCCTCATCGCCTGGGGGCGGGTGCCTGCGGACCGGATCGAGCTCCTCTTCGTGGGCAACACGAAGGCCGTGGAGGACCTGGGCCTCGAGAGCCGCGGAGTGCTCCGGAGGGTGGAGTATCTCCCGCACCGAGAGGCCGTCGGGGTGATGGCGGCGGCGGACGTTCTCCTCCTGGTGAACGACGAGCGGGAGAACATCCTGGCGAAGACCTTCGAGTATCTGGCGGCCGGTCGGCCGATCCTGGCCCTGGCTCCCCCCGGGGCCACGGCGGAGGTGGTGGAGGGGGCTCGGGCGGGAGCCGTTCTGGATCCCGCCGACGCGGAGGGAATCGCGGACCACCTGGCCGGATCGTTTCGGCGCTGGAGGGCCGGGCGGCTCCGTTCCCACGTGGACCCGGAGGTGATCCGAGGCTACTCCAGGCGGGCCCTCACCCAGAGGCTCGCCGCCGTGTTCGACGACACGATGAAGGAAACCCGGCAAGGTCCCTTCGCTTCGAAGGTGGAATCGGGGGCCCCTGCCGGGCTCGAGACGCACTCACCTGAGGAGGACGTATGAAACGTCGTACCCTGGCCATCGCCGGGATCGTGGGCTTGGCCCTACTCGGACCCCTGGAGTCGGGGCACGCGCAGGAGCCGCCCCCGGACTCTCCGGTCCCCATGGCACCCAGCGGGCCGGGTGCCGCCGGCACTTCGGCCGCCAACGTGGTTCTCCGGCCCGGGGACGTCCTGAGCGTGAGGGTTTGGCCGAACACGGAGTTCAGCGGGGACTTCGCCATCGAGGAGTCGGGGAACATCTATCTCCCCTTCCTCCAGGAGGTCCGGGCCGCCGGAGTCTCCATCAACGAGCTCCGACGAGAGCTACGGAGCGGCTACTCCGAGGCCATGCAGAACCCGGTGGTCACGATCACCCCCCAGTACCGGGTCACCGTGACCGGAGAGGTCCAGCGGCCCGGAGTCTATTCGGTCACCCCGACCCACTCCCTCTTCGACGTCATCGGCATGGCCGGAGGGTTCCGGGGGACGGCCAACCAGGAGCGGGTCCGGGTGGTTCGGGAAGGAGAAACGGTGGAGTACGATGCCCTTCGGGCCCTGGAGACGGGGGAAGGCCTCTACGCGGTGGAGCTTCGGTCGGGTGACCACATCGTGATTCCTCGGGAGAATCCCCCCCGGATCACGTGGAGCCAGGCGTTCACCATGGTCCGAACCGTCTCCACGCTCTTCCTGATCTGGGACCGGTTCTTCTGATCATGCCCTCCGTCGCCCAGGCCACCGTGGACGCCATCGGGATCGGAGTCCAGAAGTCCGCCACGAGCTGGCTCTTCCGCTGCCTCGTGGAGCACCCGGACCTCCGGGGTTCGATTCTCGAGGAGTCGGACAAGGAGCTCAACTTCTTCAACCACCACTGGGAGAAGGGTTTCGACTGGTACGAGGGTCACTTCCGGGTCGGGCCGTGGCGCAACCTCGAGTTCTCCACCCTCTACTTTCCGGACCGGAACGTGCCGGAGCGCATCCGGGGCTACAACCCGGAGGTGCGCCTCATCCTCTGTCTCCGGAACCCGGTGGAGCGGGCCATCTCCCAGCACCGCCACGAGATCCGACGGGGACGGGTGGACGGCGAACGGGTGGACTTCTGGGAGGCGGCCCGAAGGAACCCCGCATACGTGGAGCAGGGGCTCTACGCGGCCCACATGGAGCGTTGGCTCGAGCACTTCGATCTGGACCGGTTCCACGTCATCGAATACGACCGGGTCCGGGCCGAGCCGGATGGAGTCCTTCGGGATGCCTTCGCGTTCCTGGATGTGGCTCCCGGGTTCGAGCCCTCCACCACCGAGGAGCGGGTGAACGTCTCCCGGGTCCACGGCAACGGACCCATCCGGGCCGCATTGTCCATGGGGGTGAGCGGAGCCCGCTTCGTGCTGGGAGAACGCCTGACCCGCCGGATCGGGGCGAGCCCTCTGGGCGCCCCCATCCAGGGCCACCGGTACGTGGAGGTGGAACGTCGGGCAATCCTCCCGGAGGGAAGTGAGGAGCGGCACCGCGTGGCTGAGCTCTTTCGGCCCGACCTCGTCCGACTGGGCGTGCTCCTGGGTCGCGACTTCTCCCACTGGACCTGAGGGAAAGGACCCGTGTCCACTCCGGCCCGCATCCTCTTCGTCTCCCAGACGGCGGCCGCCGCAGGTCCCACCACCAGCCTGGGCCTTCTCATCGACCGGATCGCCCAGAAGCACGAGGTGGGGGTCCTCTTTTGCGGGGACGGGCCGTTCCGGGAGCGTCTGGAAGAGAAGAACGTCCCCTACTGGAGCCTTCCCTCGTTGACGCGGGAGCGGATCCCAGAGGTGTACCGCCTCCTCCGCAAGGAACGCTTCGACCTGGTCTACGCCAACGAAACGAGCGGCTCCTCCCGGAACGCTTGCTGGACGGCGGCCCTCACGGGGACCCCCTTCGTCTCCCACGTCCGGAGCATGGGGTGGGACCACGGATGGCGCCGGTTGGGGCACTTGAAGGCGGCCCGGGCCGTCATCGCCGTCTCCCGGGCCTGCGCCCACTCCGTGGAACGATACGTCCGGCCCGGCCGGCTCCATGTGGTGCACAACGGGATGCCTCCGCCGGCTCCGGTCTCGGGGCGGAACGGGAACGAGCGGGGTCGCATCAAAGCGGAGCTCGGCCTATCCCCCGACGACCGGCTCGTCCTGAACGTGGGGCGGGTCTCGCCCCGGAAGGGGCAGCTCCACGCCCTCGAGGCCATGGGCGAGGTGGTGGCCCAGGTCCCCGACGCGCGGCTGGTCCTGGCGGGGGCCTACGAACAGAGCCCCGATTACGTGCGGCAACTGTGCGCCCTGGGGAGCGCCCCCCCTCTCGACGGCAAGGTCCGACTCCTGGGCCACCGCTCCGATGTGGCCCGACTCCTCTCCGCCGCCGACGCGGTCTTCCACACGGCCCTGGCCGACCCTCATCCGCGGGCCG
>SKSR01000093.1 GCA_007122885.1 Gemmatimonadota bacterium | reverse complement strand
TCGAAGGATTATCGCTGCCGCTCGTTTCGTTCTTCGGCCACCGCTCCCGCCCGCTGCATCTGGAAGGCGTCGGTGTGTACCACCCCGAGGATAAACGACGACATCCTGTAGTCGTTCTCCTCCGCCTTCTTAGTGATCTGACGGATCGTAGGACCGTCCTGATAGTCCACGCGACGCCCGAGGGCGTACGCCATTAGATTCTTCGTGAACGTCCGAACCAGCGGTGTTGGCCGCTCCAGCAGTGCGTCGGACAGCTCCTTGGCGTTCTCCACTCGGGTGCCGTCCCATAGCTCGCCCCGCGTGTCCAGGGGCGCCTCCCGCTCCCGGACCCGCCACTGGCCCGTCACATCGAAGTTGTCCAGGGCCACGCCGAGGGGGTCGATGAACTGGTGGCACGAGTTGCATGTCGGGTTGTCCCGATGGATCTCCAGCCGCTCCCGCGTGGTGAGCACCTGTCCGCCCGCCGACGAGGCCGTTTCCTCCAACGCCGGCACCGGCGGGGGGGGCGGGGGCGGCGAGTCCAGGAGCACCTCCATCACCCACAGACCCCGGAGCACCGGCGAAGTCCGGTTGCCCAAGGAAGTGGACAGCAGGACGCTCCCGTGGCCAAGAACCCCCTTGCGCCTGCTATCCTCCGGATACATCACTCTCCGGAACTCCTCGCCCACAACGTCGGAAATCCCGTAGTGGCGAGCTAGACGCTCGTTCACGAAGGTGTAGTCCGCGTTGTAGAGCTCCAGGAGGCTCCGGTCCTCCTGGACGAGATTCGTGAAGAACAGCTCCGTCTCCTGCCTCATGAACCGGGCCAGCTGCGCGTCGTAGTCGGGGAACCAGAAGACATCGGGCTGAACCCGGTCCAGGTCCTGGAGCCGGAACCACTGGGCCACGAAGCGCGATCCCAGAGCCTCGGCCCGCGGGTCGCGCAGCATTCGCCGGACCTGCTCCTCCAACACTTTCGGCTGCGAAAGCTGGCCTTCTTGGGCCACCTCCAGAAGCTCCTCGTCGGGGAGCCGCCCCCAGAGGAAAAAGGAGAGGCGCGAGGCCAGCTCCAGGTCACTGATTCGGTAGACCTCACCCTCGGCCACGTCCGCCGGCCGCTCCTCGAAACGGAAGAGAAAGTACGGGCTGGCCAAGATGGCCTCCAGGCCCGCCCGAATCCCGTCGTCGAAATCGCCGCCCCGATCGAGGCCCTCCTCGTAGAAGTCCATCAGCGCGGCCTCGTCCCGCTCGGTGAGAGGCCTCCGGTAGGCCTTCGTGGCCAGAGCCGTCAGAATTTCTCGAGCGCACACCCGGCCCTCGTCCGCCGAATCCGGCTCGCACGTGAGGATCCGGTCCCGGGACGGCGGACTCGACTTGCCGGTTGGGCGATGGGGCCCACTGATCGTCATCTCCCGGATGTGGGGGGGTGACGTGGTCCCGTCGCTCACCTCCGTGCCAGTCATCGACCACTCATGGGGCTGGATCAGGTCCGAGTATGGACCGTCCTGTTGCCGAACGAAGGCGGCGGTGACGCGCTGCTGCCCGGCAGGGATGAACACTGAATCCGTTCGAATCGGGAAATCGCCACGCCCCTGGAAGTCCACCTCTCCTCCGTAGGGGAGGAATGCTACCTGATCCCCGTCAATGGAGACGTCGATGTCGTGGAAGCGCTCACCCAAGCCCAGATGGAACTCCAAGTCGAAGACGTAATAGCCGTCGGCCGGGAAGTTGTGGACCACCGAGATGCCGCCTCGCGTACCGTACGGTGCCCCTTCCAGTCGCTCCCACTCGTGCTGCGACACGTAGCGGCTATTCGTGTAGGTCCGGTCCTGGCGGGGCGCATCGGGGAAGCCCAGGGTCATCCGGGCGATCTCGCTGGCGGCGTTCAGATAGCCGTCCATCAGCGTCGCCGTGATATCCTGGACGTCTGCGATGTTGTCGAAGTTCTCGCTGATCTGGTCGTCCGGCAGCCAGTCCCCCGCATCCACCCTCAGCCCCAACAGGTCCTCGATGGCTCGCTCGTACTCAGCCTGGTTCAGGCGTTGGAACGGGCGCGAGCCCGGGTTGGGCTCCCGTTCGTGGGCCGCGTCCAGGTCCGCCTCCAGCGTCTCCACCAGCACGTCCAGCGTGTCTCCCCCGGGCCTCGGCATCCCCGGCGGCGGCATCATGTCCAAGTGGAGTTTCTGGACCATCTTCTCGGCCCGCTCCGCCATCTCTGGAGCCCGCGCCACATCGAAGTGCTGGAGCGAGAGATTCCCCGTCTCCATCTCGTCGTTGTGGCACGCAACGCAGGTCCGATTGATGACCCGCGTCAGCTCGTCTCGCGGAACTCCGAAATGGTCCTCTCCCTCCTCTTGGGCCTCGGGTCCGACCCGGATTCCCGCCACCCCATCCAACTCTGCGGCGGCCACGCTCACGGACGACTCCGAAGCCTGGTGAGCCAATGCTGGGGTTCCGGCATCCTCCCCCGGTTTCGAGTCGGCGCCTCCCGCTACGAGGACCCCCACGACCCCCAGACCCGCAACCGCCGCGCTCAACAGCCTCATCCCGCGACTCCTCGCTCCCGAAGCACCCAAGTGTCCGTGATCTCGTCCCCACAACACGACGGCGCACGCTACACTACCATCCCCGAGCTTCCCGGACTCGAATCGAACCGGTCTCGAAAGGGTCGAGCTGGCCCATCGCTGTCAGCCGAAATCGGCGACCCCACGGAAGCCCGGAGTCACACCCACCGCCGGCGTCGGAAGTCCCTAAGGGCGTCGGCCCAGCCACGCATCTCGTCCGGCGTCCCAAGCGATAGCCGGTTGTGTGTCGGAAGGGCTCCGAAGGGCCGGCCGACCTGAAACCCGGCATCCGCCATCCGTTCGACATACCGGTGGACCGGACCCCCTACCTCATGCATGACGAAATTCGTGTGAGACTCCATGACCTCGAGTCCGAGCTCGTCCAACACACCATAGACCACTGTCCGGGCCTCCCGGGTCGACTTCAGCGCACGTTGCACGATGGCAGGGTCCCTGAGAGCGGCCAGGGCCGCCCGGTTCCCGAGGTGGTTGGGACCTCGCCCGGACCGGAACTTCTTGAGTCGGGCCGCAGTCTCGGGGTGAGCCACGGCGTAGCCCACCCGGATTCCGGCCATGGAAAAAATCTTGGAGAACGTCCGAAGAACGATCACGTTGGGCCTCTCCGCGGCCAACCGGGCCAACGTCTCGTATGAGGGGTCGTCAACGAACTCAAAGTATGCTTCGTCCACGACGAAGAAGTGTCTAGGAGAGGCCTCCTCGATCCATTCCCTGATCTGATCGACCGGTGTGAGAGTTCCGGTGGGATTGTTGGGGTTGCAGACATACACCAGGGCCCGTGCCTGGTCCTGTTGCACCTCCCTTTTCATTCCCTCCACATCGTGGGCCCAGGAGTCCCGCAGAAGAGGGACCTCCACCAACTCCGGTCCGTAGGGATCGGCATATCCCACCAGCTGTTCGAAGGTGGGGTTCGCCATGACCAGCCTGAACCTCGAACCTTCCACGGCCAGGACACAGACGGAGATTCTCAGGAGTTCCGTCGACCCGTGGCCGTGAACGATGGAGTCGGGTGCCACCCTGTGGCGCTCGGCCAGGGCCCGGGTGAGCTCGGCGCAAGAGTCATCGGGATAGATGTGGGCGTCTTCGAAGGCCTCCACCACCGCGTCACGGATGGATTGTGGAAGCCCCATCCGGTTTTCGTTGGATGTCAGGCGAAGCGGGGGATCCTCGTCGGTACCGCCCTGACCCCTCTCCAGGGTCCGACCGGATACCTCAGGGAGCTCCGACCTGCGGCTCGGCGGCTCCGGCGAGTGGCACGGATCCACGTTCGACTCCGGATTCAGACGAGGCTCACAGCTTCACTGAAGAGGAACGCCAGAGCGATTCCACTCAAGAGGATCAGACCCAAATAGGAAAAGGCCACCATCGCCCGTCCCGGCTGGTGTTCTCTAGGGACCTCCGGAGATGTCACGGCCCGCAAGTTCAAATAACCCAGGATCGGACCGGTCATAAAGGCCAACCCGGTGGCCACATCCACCATGGTGGTCATCGGTCCCCTGAAGAAGGCCAGCACCAGGACCACACCCGTACCCAACAGGACAAAGATGACCCAAAAGAGGGAACCGGTGGACCGGTTGGCCGTCAACTCTGGATCGTCGAGGCGGATGAGGGTGATAGCTCTTTCGAGAACCCTGGGAAACCCGTCGAGTACGGTGAGGGCGGTGGAAAAGATGGTCGTCAACGCCAAGAGAAGGATGATCGGACGTATCCAGTCTCCGATCGTTTGGGTGTAGAGCTCCACCAGTTGGGTAGCGAATACCGCACCATCACCGCTGAAACTGACGCCGGACCCGTACATCACGGCCGCACCCAGAATCAAGAACGCGAAAACGAGGATGCTCGTGCCCGCATAGGCGACGAAGAAATCGAGGCGAGCCGTCTCCACCGAGGCGCGGACGCCCGAAGTCCTGTCTTTGGCCAGGGTCCAGAGAGAATTATACACCGACGCCGCGATGTCCGAGGGCATCCATCCCATAAGAGCAAGGATGAACCCAAAGGACACCGTGCCCGCCGCCGGCCAGCCCAGCCTGATGGTCGAGAAGTCGGCCTCCGGGAGCACGAGAAAGGCGGCCAGGAGCGTAGACACCGCCAAAGTGCCGAGCATCACCTTGATGGCGATGTCGAGCGCCTGGAATCGACCGTACCAAAGCAGGGCCCCACAGCTGGCGTAAATGACGGCGGCCACAGCCGTGGTGGACCAATCGGCCCCGAAGGCGTATACGAAGAGGAACGCCGCAAATAGTACGATGGCTGCCTGAGTGAACACGGCGATGCAAAGGATTACCCCTGTGTACAACCACAGGGCCCACCGGCCGATCCGCCGGTACCCCTC